>JAFZBC010000274.1:0-8091 GCA_017561965.1 Oscillospiraceae bacterium | reverse complement strand
ACTGCGGCCATTTCGTCCAGCGTCAGGCCCTGACGCCGGAGCAGATAGTCCGCGATATAGGTGATGTCCTCGGTATCCGTCTGCAAGGTACATTTGTAGCCGTACATTTCAATGAAGCGGCGGTTTGCGTCATAGGACGAGATCTCGCCGTTGTGGACGATCGAATAATCGAGCATGCAGAACGGATGCGCACCGCCCCACCAGCCGGGCGTGTTGGTCGGATATCTGCCGTGCGCCGTCCAGCTGTAAGCCTCGTATTCCTCCAGGCGGTAGTACCGGCCGACGTCCTCCGGGAAGCCGACCGCCTTGAACGCGCCCATATTCTTGCCGCAGGAGAACACATAGCTGCCCGTCGGATCCGCATTGATCTGATTGACCACGCGCACGATCAGTTCCTTTTCGTCGATCTGCAAATGGCGCAGCACAGACTGCATCGGGCTGACGAACACGCGCCGGATGATCGGCTCATCGGTGATCTGCGGAATTTTGCGCACCTTGATATGCTCGTCCTGCACGATCTCAAAGTACTCTTTCAGCAGTGTCATACATTCGGCCTGTGCGCTCTTGTTATTGAAAAAGATGTGCAGCGCATAGAATTCCTTGTACTCCGGATAGATGCCGTAGGCTGCAAAGCCGCCGCCCAGACCGTTTGAGCGGTCGTGCATCGGCACCATGCTTTTGATGATGCTTTCGCCGTTCATGCGTCTGCCGTCGCGCGAGATCATTGCAGAAACCGCGCAGCCGGACGGAATGCGGACCTGACCTTCCAATGGGATCATCTGAATTCCTCCTTACATAAGAAAAGACGTCCATCTGAGGGCACTTGACCTGTGAGCCTCAGATGAACGCCTTTGTTCATTCCATTGCCGCTATTATAGCACATTGTGAAATCTTTGTCAATATCCGGCGGACAGTTTTCCGTATCCGGCGCACGATTTCGGAACAGCAACCAGAATATTCTGTGCCCTGCGAAAAGAAAATTGTCGTTTTTTTACAATGCGTCATACAGCAAAACCATATAAAATCCCGCGGTTTCCGGTCAGATTACCGACCTCTTCCGCAGGATGCCTTGCGCAGATCCGCACTTTATGCTATGATGGACGTGATGCAGGGTTCTCCATAACCTTTGCCATCATCCTTACAAAGCAATGCTGCGCGGCGGGCTGTTGAGGCTGCCGCGCAGTATTGTTTCCGGAGCATATCTTCACAGCAAAGTACAGACTTATTCCGTAAAAAAACAGACAACTATCCGCAGAATGATTGACTTTGTGAAAGGATTGTGCTAGAATGAGGCCAAGAAAAGCAAAGGGGCTGTTCTGCTGGATAAAAGCGGGACAGCCCTGTTTTTTTGACGTATGAAAGGAGGGTTTCAGATGAAGCTGCATATTCTGGTTGCGGATTCCGGCGAGCACGCTGAAAAGAATCTGAACAGCCTCTTTTCTGTGCTGGAGGATACCGATTTTGCGGTCAGCAAGTATACAGCAAGCCTCAATGAAGCGGTCGGGCTGGTACTGAGCCGGCAGTATGATATTCTCCTGTGCATCAACCGTGCGCCGGAATACATTGCAGCCAAGCTGCTGCGCCTGACCGGCGGAAATGAGCGGCGGATTCCTGCCATTATCATCAGCGAGCAGGACGATTCCCAGCGGATGCGCGAATGCTTTCTGCTCGGCGCGATCGATTTTCTTTCTGAGCCGATCCCGCCCGAGGATCTGATTTCCGCGCTGATGCGGGCAGCATCCATGATTCATGAGCAGCTCATTGAATCGGAATACCGTACTGCTGCGGAACAGGCGCTGGCCGCCCTGCCGCAGTCGGAGGATTTGCAGCCGATCCTGGAAAAGCTCAGTGCATTCCTGCAAAAAATGGAGCACCAGACCGCGACGGTCGAGCTGGCTGCGGATTACTTCGGCTTCAACCGCGACTATTTCGGCAGATATTTCAAGAGCAAGTTCTGTATGACGTTCGGCGATTTCTACAAGCGATTTCAGATCGGCTATGCGAGGCGTCTGCTGGAAACGGGACAGTTCAAGGTTCTGGAGGTCAGCCGTCTGCTCGGCTTCTCCACGCCCGATTATTTCACGCGCGTGTTCAGAAAGTACACGGGTTGCGTGCCGTCTGCCGTCAAAAAGCAGACGGACGGACGGCCTTCTCAACCGCCTCCAGAAGCGTAAAGGGGGCGACCGGCATCAGCAGCAGCGTGATCCCGCAGTGCCGCGCACGGTCAAGATACAACGCATAGCAGTCGGGATTGAGCAGCAGAATGATGCTGCCGCCGCGGTGAGAAAGCTGATGCATCAGCCCGGAAATATTCGATTTTGCGTAGACGATCAAAACAGCATCCGGCAGCATGTCCGGGATTGCGGATAAATCGGAAAGCCTGATGTCTGCAAAGCCGTCCTGATACAGAATGTCCTTGAGGCGCGTCCCGACGGCTGCGGAATCTGACAGAATTTGAATCGGTTTCATGTAAAGTTCCCCTTGCGGATTGTTCAGAATAACAGTTCAATTATACGGAAATCGCTGCCGCATCACAAGGGCAAATCCGGCGGTGCGCGGATAAATGGCGGTGAATGTCGGATATTTACAGGGGGATGTTCGTTGACTTTCGCGCAGAAAATACGATATGATTATAATGCAAGTTTATCGGCTGATGCCGGTGAAATAAAAAATCAGGAGGATGTATTATGTCTTATATTGATGAGATCATCCAGCAGGTGATCGAAAAAAATCCGGATGAACCGGAGTTCCATCAGGCTGTCAGAGAGGTGCTCGATTCCATCCGTGTCATCGTTGATGCAAACGAGGCGCAGTTCCGCCGCGATGCGCTTCTGGAGCGCCTGGTCAATCCGGAGCGCCAGATCAAGTTCCGCGTGCCGTGGATCGACGATCAGGGCAATGCCCATGTCAACACCGGCTACCGCGTGCAGTTCAATTCCGCGATCGGCCCGTACAAGGGCGGCCTCAGACTGCATCCGTCCGTCAATATCGGCATTATCAAGTTCCTCGGCTTTGAGCAGATCTTCAAGAATTCGCTGACCGGTCTGCCGATCGGCGGCGGCAAGGGCGGCTCCGACTTCGATCCGAAGGGCAAGTCCGACCGCGAGATCATGAGCTTCTGCCAGAGCTTCATGTCCGAGCTCTGCAAGTACATCGGCGCAGATACCGACGTACCGGCAGGTGACATCGGCACCGGCGCACGCGAGATCGGTTATATGTTCGGCCAGTACAAGAAGCTGCGCGGCCTCTTTGAGGGCGTGCTGACCGGCAAGGGCCTCTCCTACGGCGGCTCTCTGGCTAGAACCGAAGCAACCGGCTACGGCCTGCTCTACATCACCGATGCACTGCTCCGCGATCACAATATTGATATCAAGGGCAAGACCGTTGCAGTTTCCGGCGCAGGCAATGTTGCGATCTATGCCATCGAAAAGGCACAGCAGCTCGGCGCAAAGGTCGTGACCTGCTCTGATTCGACCGGCTGGATCTACGATCCGGACGGCATTGACGTCGCACTGCTCAAGGAGATCAAGGAAGTCCGCCGCGAGCGCCTGACCGCATACAAGAATGCGAAGCTGACCGCTGAGTATCACGAGGGACGCGGCGTGTGGCAGATCAAGTGCGACATCGCACTGCCGTGCGCAACGCAGAACGAGCTGACGCTTGACGATGCAAAGCTGCTGAAGGAGAACGGCTGCATCGCAGTCTGCGAGGGCGCGAACATGCCGACCACCGAGGACGCAACGAAGTTCCTCCAGGAGAACGGCATCCTGTTCATCCCGGGCAAGGCATCCAACTGCGGCGGCGTCGCAACCTCTGCTCTGGAAATGTCCCAGAACAGCGAGCGCCTGAGCTGGAGCTTTGAGGAGGTTGACTCCAAGCTCAAGGGCATCATGGAGAATGTCTATGCGAACATCAGCGCAGCCGCGAAGAAGTACGGCATGGAGGGCAACTATGTTGCAGGCGCAAACATCGCCGGCTTTGAAAAGGTGCTCGACGCGATGAACGCACAGGGTATCGTGTAATAACAGGAGAATCAATATGGAAAAAGTGAATATGGACTGCATACCGTTCACGGGCTTTCCGATGAAGCAGCCGGATATGCAGATCGAAACCCCGGCGCCGAACCCGTTTCAGCCTGTCGCGGAAGAAAGTGATTTTTCCCGCGATACGCAGACCTGGGATTGATACATAAAATAAGGATACGCCCTTTCAAAGAGGAGAGGGCGTATCTCTTGCTGTTTTCTGAAATTGTTATCTGAGAGGAGAATGAGATGAAAACTGTACTCGTCTGTCGGGAAACCGATCCGCGTGAAACAAGAGTCGCGCTGATCCCCGACGATATCAAAAAGCTCATCGCTATGGGCTTTTCGTTCAAGGTCGTCCGCGGCGCAGGAACGAAAAGCGGCTTTTCCGATGCGGCCTATGAAAAAGCCGGTGCCGTGCTGATCGACAAGGAGGAGCAGGGATACGATTCCGAGATCGTTCTGCGCATTCTGAAGCCGGCCGGTGCAGACGGGCTGAAACCGGATACGCTGCACCTGAGTTATCTGGATCCGTTCAATGAAAAGGCACTGCTGAAGGAATTTGCACAGAAGGGCATTCAGGCTGTTTCGCTGGAGATGATCCCGCGCACCACGCTCGCACAGAAAATGGATGTGCAGTCCTCGCAGACCTCGCTGGCCGGTTATGTTGCAGTCGTCAATGCGGCGGCGCGTCTGCCGAAGATCCTGCCGATGATGGTGACGCCGTCCGGTACGATCAATCCGGCGCGTGTGTTTATCATCGGTGTCGGCGTTGCCGGTTTGCAGGCCATTGCGACCGCGAAGCGTCTGGGCGCAAGAGTTGACGCGTTTGATACCCGTCCGGTCGTGGAGGAGCAGGTCAAATCGCTCGGCGCGAGCTTTGTCAAAATCGACCTCGGCGAAATGGGACAGACTGCGCAGGGCTATGCAAAAGAGCTGACGCCGGAGCAGATCAAAAAGCAGCAGGAGGCACAGGCAAAGGTCTGCGAGCGCTCGAATATCGTCATCACAACAGCAAAGGTGTTCGGCCGCAAAGCGCCGCGCCTCATCGGCAAGGACGTCATCGACCGGATGCAGCCTGGTTCGATCATCGTCGATATGGCAGTTTCGACCGGCGGCAATGTCGAGGGCTCCAGGCTGTTTGAGGAGGTTGTCACGGACAACGGCGTTATCATTATGTCGGGTGATTATCTGGAGCGTCAGGTTCCGTTTGATGCATCGAAGATGCTTTCGGGCAACTTCACCGCATTTCTCACGCATTTCTATGATAAGGAAGCAAAGGAATTCAAGGTCAACATGGATGACGAGATCATGCGCGGATGTCTGCTGACACAGGGCGGAAAGATCATCCACGAACGGTTTAAGGAGAATTAAAATGGACGAGATCATGTTACTCATTTTTGTGTTTGTCATTGCGGGATTTCTCGGCGTTGAGCTGATCTCGAAAGTTCCCTCGCAGCTTCACACACCGCTGATGTCCGGTACCAATGCGATTTCCGGTATTACGATCGTCGGCGCGATGTCCGCAACCGCAGTTGCAGTTCTGGTTGACAATAACATCATCGGCATGGTGTTCGGCGTGGTCGCCATTGTGCTTGCAGCGATCAATGTGGTCGGCGGCTATCTGGTCACAGACAGAATGCTCGGTATGTTCAAGAAGAAGGGGGACAATAAGAAGTGAGAGATGTTATTATCACCGTTCTTTATATGGTTTCGGCGGTGCTGTTCATTCGCGGCATCAAGCTGCTCGGCAAGGCGGATACCGCACGAAAGGGTAACGGTCTTTCCGCGGTCGGCATGCTGATTGCCGTCATCACGGTTTTATTTGAAAAGCAGGTCATGACGGCGGGATTGACCAGCTATCTGCTGATTGCTGCGGCGATTGCAGTCGGCAGCATCATCGGTGCAGTCTGGGCGAAAAAGGTCGAAATGACCGGGATGCCGCAGCTTGTAGCACTGTTCAACGGCTTCGGCGGTCTGTCCTCGCTGCTGGTCGCTCTCGCACAGTATGCAAATTACCGCAAGGTCGGCGCAGAGGCCGTGCCGTTTGAGGGCATCACGCTCGGTCTGACCATTGCGATCGGTGCAATCGCGTTTACCGGTTCTGTGGTCGCATGGGGCAAGCTCTCCGGAAAGATGTTCAAGAAATCTGTCAGCATTCCTGCGAAAAACGCACTGAATGCCGTGCTCGCAGCAGGCGGTCTGATCGGTGTCTGCATCTATGCGTTCAGCGGCAGCAATGCACAGCTTGGTCTGATCGGCATTATCGCTGTCACGGCGGCTTATCTGATCCTCGGCTTTACGATGGTCGTTACGATCGGCGGCGGCGATATGCCTGTTATCATCTCCCTGCTCAATGCGTTCTCCGGCCTTGCAGCCGCGTTCGCAGGTCTGGCGATTCAGAATTCCGTGCTGGTCGTTTCGGGTTGTCTGGTCGGTACGTCCGGTCTGATCCTGACGCTGATCATGTGCAAGGCGATGAACCGCACGCTGTATTCGCTGCTGTTCGGCAGCTTCGGCGCAAAGAAGGCCAAGGGCGGCGAAGGCAGCGGCAAGGAGCCGAAGTCGATGTCTGTCGAGGATGCCTATCTGATTCTCGAAGCGGCTTCTTCTGTCGTGTTTATCCCCGGCTACGGTATGGCGGTTGCACAGGCGCAGCACGCGGTCAAGGAGCTTTGCGATAAGCTCGAAGAGAACGGTGCAGAGGTCAGCTTTGCGATTCACCCGGTTGCAGGCCGTATGCCCGGCCACATGAACGTGCTGCTGGCTGAGGCGAATGTGCCGTATGAGCAGCTGAAAACGGCGGATGAAATGAATCCGCAGATGGCAAATACCGACGTCGCAATCGTCATCGGCGCAAACGACGTTGTCAATCCGGCAGCGCAGAACGATGAGTCCTCGCCGCTTTACGGAATGCCGATCATCAATGCCTATGAGGCACGCACGGTATTCGTCTTAAAGCGCGGCAAGGGCACGGGCTTCTCCGGCGTTGAAAATCCGCTGTTTACGAATGATAACACCGTCATGATCTACGGCGATGCGAAGCAGACGGTTTCCTCGCTGGTCAGTGAATTTGACGACAAATGACCAAATTTGTCTGAACAGAGCAGAAAGTTTTATACTGCATTCCGAAATGCAGAAAAAGGCTTGACAAATCTTTCACAATATGCTATACTATCATCAGAACAGCAAAGGGGCTGCGGAGAAGAAAAAATCTCCGCAGCCTTTTTTGATGTTTCAAAGCGCTTTGTAAAATTTGAACGGGACGCACAATGGGGTGCATGATCGTGAATTGTCAGATCATGCACCCCATTTTTCGTTCTGAAGTAAGGGAGAGATATTTATGCAAAATGATATTTTGCAGGCTGTTGACAGCGAAGTGTTTGCGATCTGGTTTCTGATCGGCGCAGCGCTCGTGTTCTTCATGCAGGCGGGCTTCGCAATGGTTGAAACGGGCTTTACCCGTGCAAAGAATGCCGCCAACATCATTATGAAAAACCTCATGGATTTCTGTATCGGCACCCCGATGTTCGTGCTGATCGGCTTTGGACTTTTTCTCGGCGAGGATGTCTGCGGACTGATCGGTAAGCCCGGCTTTGATGTGTTTACCGCTTATGAGAACTTTGACTGGTCCAATTTCATCTTCAACCTGGTGTTCTGCGCAACGGCTGCGACGATCGTGTCCGGCGCAATGGCAGAGCGCACCAAGTTCCTTTCCTACTGTGTATACTCCGGCGTGATCAGCGCGCTGGTTTATCCGATCGAGGCACACTGGATCTGGGGCGGCGGCTGGCTCGCACAGATGGGCTTCCACGATTTCGCAGGCTCCTGCGCGATCCACATGGTCGGCGGTATCTCCGCACTGGTCGGCGCAAAGATCCTCGGACCGCGTATCGGCAAGTTCAGCAAGAAGTCTGACGGCAGCGTGCAGCCGAATGCAATTCCCGGCCACAACCTGACGCTCGGCGCTCTCGGCTGCTTCATCCTCTGGTTCGGCTGGTACGGCTTCAACGGTGCGGCATGTACAAGCACCGGTCAGCTCGCATCCGTCTTTGTTACCACGACGATT
>JAFZBC010000273.1:0-1535 GCA_017561965.1 Oscillospiraceae bacterium | reverse complement strand
GCCAGACGGTCTGCGAGGATCGCGCCGCCCATGCCGATCACTGTGAAAAAGACACACCCAGCAATGACCGCAAAGGATGCGCGCGGGGAATAATACCACACGACCGTCATGACGACCGCGAAGAACAGGTATCCGGTCAGGCAGACCACAAGCAGCTTTGCTGCAACACTTTCTTTCATATTCCAGCTGCGCAGAAGCGCGCCGAACAGCGTCATACCCGTGGTAATCAGACCCTGGATCATGGAAATGCCCGCTGCCAGAATCAGCTCACTGAGCAGGACCTCACCCTTGGAGGCGCCGCCGATCAGACGGTTGCGGATCATGCCGCTGTCGTGCTCCAGTGCGCCGCGCAGCAGCAGCAGCGCCGAAGAAACTGCTTCCCCGGCAATCAGCAGCGTGACCGTTATAGGGAACGTCGTGTCCCGGATCATCGGATTGTAATTCAGCATCAGCCACATCGGGAGCAGCCCGCAGAGGAAGCTGACGGCCAGCGCGAGATAGGTGTAAATACTGTGCAGGTCGCGCCGCAGACCTGCCCGAAGCAGCGCTCTCAAAATAACTCCTTTCTCCGGAACAGCCACACACCGGCAATGCTGTATAGCAGCGTCAGAAGCGGCAGGGCAGACAGATGCAGCAGAATACGTTCATGCAAATATTTTCGTTCGTCTGCGCGGGATTCACTGTTTAACGGAGAGCGGTCGCTCATTGGATCAAAGTCGATCTGATCCGCAGCGTAGATCAGCGGGGCGTAGGGGTTTGCGAACCGCAGGAACTTCAGAAAACTGCGCAATGCGCCGCGCGGTGCACCCGGCTCATTATAATCACGGTAAACATAGATGCCCTCTGCCGGTAATCCTTCTTCAATATTCCGGGAAAGATCCTCTGCATCATACGGCTTATGATTATGGCTGAACGGTACGCCGTCGCTGCTGACAAGGATGCCCTCCTCGTTCCAGTGCGCACCGTATTTCTTTACAACCGGAAAACTCTCGTATTCGATGTCGCCCTCGACTCTCGTCGTGGGGTAATAGGCGTAATAATCATCCGGGTCCGGCTCCTGCTCCAGTTCTTTGATCTCTCTGATGATCCGGCAGGGATAATAGAGAATGTCCGTAAGGATGACACCTGTATAGGCCAGCAGAGCGACCGAGCTGACGCCGATCAGCAGCGAGAGCAGCCGCCCGCGCATGATCAGGCTCAGCGTGACATTGATCGCCGCGGTGCAGAGATGCATCAGCAGAATGCTGACAGCAGCCGTAATGAGATAATGCCGCGGGATCTCCCGGACGGGATCATATGCGACCAGCAGCGCTGCCGGAAGAAACGCGGTATACAGGATCAGGGAAACCACTCCGGCAGCGAGCAGCGCCGAAAGGAAGATCTGCCGCCTGGAGTAGCCCGCGATTATCTTGTTGCGGAGGATGCCTTCCTTGTGCTGCGTTGTAATCAGCAGGGACAGCAGCGCAGACTGGATCATGATGACCGCAATGCAGAGCATCGGATCAATACTGAACCGCGAGCGGTTAATAATGATC
>JAFZBC010000272.1:0-5713 GCA_017561965.1 Oscillospiraceae bacterium | reverse complement strand
TGAAACCACGGTCAACCCGGCAGAAACCACGGTCAACCCGGCTGAAACCACGGTCAACCCGGCAGAAACCACAGTCAACCCGGCTGAAACCACGGTCAACCCGGCTGAAACCACGGTCAACCCGGCTGAAACCACAGTCAACCCGGCTGAAACCACTGCTTCGAATACGAGCGAAACCACCGATCCGTTCCATCCGGGCACAGAAACCACACCGAATCCTGGCACCGGCACAACCGCTCAGAATATCAAGGTTGTGACCTCTTACTCGATTTCCTTCACACCTCCGACCCGTGTCAACTACTGGTCGCACGATACGCGCTCCTTCAAGGAGAGCGGCGGTCTGAAGGGTCTGGCAGCTTCGCTGACGCTCTACAAGTTCTATGTCAATGAGAACAACGAGGTCTGCGACGCTCTGGGCAACCCGATGCATGCACCGAACGGCACTGTCTTCACGTACAGCGCTGACGGTACCGGCACGGCTACCACAGCACAGGCATTTGATACCAAGAACATCGACATCACCGGCGAAACGCATCCGCTTTACACCGAGAACAGCCCGAGCATGGTTTGGGAGAACGAGATCAAAGCACAGCTTGGCTCGAACTACACGCCGATGCAGGCACTCCAGGCAAAGCATGCGAACAAGTATCCGATGAGAGCGTACTTCCATCCGACCGAAAGCACGGATGAGGATGCGAAGATGCTTGGTACCGATCCGATCTATCTGGGCGACTTCAACATCTTCATCGGCGTCAAGGGTGACTACAACCTCGACAACGTCGTGAGTGCGGATGACGCACAGAGCACGCTGAGATTCTACACCAACTACTATGTGGCTGGCAATACGGATTACAAGCTCAGCGACAATCCGGAGTTCGACGGTGAGGACGGCCTGATCTTCTATCTGGTCAACGTCAGATACCGCGACGGAAGCAAGGCAACCGATCCGATCGAGAATCCGCTGAAGGTTGCGGCCGACGATGCACAGTGCATCCTCAAGTACTACACTTGGAAGACTGTTTCCGGACACGATGATTACACGTGGGAAGACGCAGTCGGCTACGATCTCCTTGACAAATTCTACGGCGACAGCTACGAAGACTAACCACACAGCAAAAACGGGCAGGGTAACAGCTGCCCTGCCCGTTTTTATTCCGAAAAACTGAAAGCACGATAAAGCAGTTCTGTCAGAAAAAGGAGAGTACAGATGTTTTCATTGAAAAAAACGTCCGCAATACTATGCTGTGCAGCGGCGCTGGCTGTGTTTGGTGCAGCGGCATTCTCTGCCAATGCATTTGAAACAGTCGATCTGAATGAGCGTTCCTCAGAGCTGAAAGCGGACAAGGTCAATATCATCGCGGATCAGGTTTATGCTGCGCCCGGTGAAACGGTTGATTTCCGTGTTTCGCTCTCCGGCAACACCGGTTATGCTGACTGCGGTTTGCAGCTGGTTTACGATCCGAACCTGACCGTCAAGGTCGGTGCGGACGGCGAGCCCGTGATGGAGCCCGGTCCGGCAAACGGCAAGCTGATGACAGAATTCACTCTGAACCGTGACAAGCAGATCATTGCGCTCGGATCTATGGGTTCGGCCAACTGCACGGATGACGGTACGCTTTACACAGTGCATTTCCAGGTCCCGGACACGGCCAAGGACGGCGATGCGTATCCGCTGAAGATCAATATTCTGCATCTGCTCGACAGAGATACTTACGATGTGCCGAGTGCAGCTGTGGACGGCTGGATCAAGGTTCGTGTGCCTGTTGTGACGACAACGTCTGCACCGGCGCCCACGACCACGACGGTTACAACGACCACCGCCCCGGTGACACAGCCGCCGGTTGTGACGACTGTTACAACCCCCGAGCCTGTCATTGTGACGACGCCCGATACGACACCTGCTCCGCCTCCTGAAACGACGCCCGAGCCGGTAACGGTTACCACGCCGGAAACCACCGAGCCCGTAACGGAGCCGATCACGAAGAAGACCACCCGCGACATCAATCCGAACAACGTCGCTACGACCGCTCAGGGAGGCACCAAGCCTGCCGTTCAGGGCGTCAAGACCGGCGATGTCGGATCCGGTGCAGCGGCTGCGGGTCTGCTGCTCGCGGTCACGGCAGCGGCGCTTGTCGCACCGAAGCGTAAGGATCAGTAATCATGAAACGGAGAGGTTCTGCCTCTCCGTTTTTGTTTGTCAATAAAGAAGCATCTCCGCCGGAGGCACTTTCCTCGATGATCACACCGACAAAAAACACTTGTGTTTTTCTTGCGCCTGTGGTATAATAAAAACAGAATTTTCTTTTCGGAGGCGCATATGGCTTCAATTTGGAATCATCGGATCAGTATCTCACTGTTCGGTGAGGCTGAGGGACCGGCGATCGGTGTTGTCCTCGACAATATCCCGCCGGGAGAATATGTTGATCTTGAACAGCTTGCGCGGTTTATGACGCGCAGAACACGTTCTGTTTTCCTGCCGGATGATCCGGCGCATCAGCACGAACAGCTGGATTTTCCGCAGGTATTGTCCGGCCTGATCGGCAACCGCACGACCGGTTCACCGCTCTGTGCGTTCCTGAACAACCCGCGCGGGATGCAGCCCGTCGATTATCAGTCGCTTTCGCGGATAGCGCGCCCCGGCCATGCGGATTATACCGGCGCGATGCGCTACCGCGGCTTTGCAGACGTCCGCAGCGGCGGGCATCTCTCGGAGCGCATGACGATTCCGCTCTGCTTTGCGGGTGCGGTCTGCCAGCAGATGCTGGAGCGCCGCGGCATTTACGTCGGTGCGCAGATCACCTCGATCCACAATATCAAGGACAAGCCGCTCTCTCCGACGCATGTCACAAAGGAGGAGCTGCTTGCGATCCGGAACCGCAGATTCCCGGTCAGCAATCCCGGGCAGGGACGCAAAATGCTTGCGGATATTCAGAATGCCGCAGCAGGCGGCGAGTCGCTGGGTGGTACGATCGCGTGCTATGCGGTCAATGTCCCCGCCGGAATCGGATCCCCGATTTTTGAGGGACTGGAAAATTCCATCGCACAGCTGGTGTTTGGTATTCCGGGCGTGCGCGGGCTGGAATTCGGCGACGGATTCCGCACGGCGAAAATGACCGGCAGCCAGTGCAATGATCCGTTTTATGTGGACGATCACGGCCATGTGAAAACGCAGACGAATCATCACGGCGGCATTCTCGGCGGTATTTCGTCCGGTATGCCGATCTGCTTCGATGTTGCGGTCAAGCCAACGGCATCCATTCAGAAGCCGCAGGAAACGGTCGATTATTCCGCGATGACGAACGAGGTTCTCCAGAGCGGCGATGCACCGCATCCGTGCCTTGTGCCGGAGGCCGTGCCGTCGGTTGAGGCAGCCATGTGCATTGCGCTTGTGTCGCATATGCTTGATTATCCGAATTTTATCTGATCAAACCGGAGCCGGGAGGAGGTGCAGCATATGAAGCCGGAGCAACTGCCGGAGGAGCAGAATATAGATCTGCCGGGACAAATGGCATTTTATCCGGAGCTGGAAACCGCGGATCCCGCGCCGCATATCATGCTGCAAAATCCGATCCCGCCGCCGGAGCTTTCGCAGCTGGAGCAGTGGAAGCAGAGCATCCTGATCAGCGATGTGCTGCTGCGCTTTCAGGGCAAGCTGCCGGAACGCTGGCTATATGATATTTTTGTAGGTGCGGGCTTTCTGAATTATTTTCTGTATGCGGACAGCCTCGGCGCGCTGGTCGATCACGGCGCCGTGGTCATGATGCCGGACGAGGACGGCGAGAGCTGCTGCGTCCTGACGGAAACCGGCAGCCGCAACGCGCAGAATCTGCGGCTCATGGTGCCGAAGGTGTTCCGTGACCAGGTGCATCTGAAAGCACTGCATTATGTGACGCGGCAAAAGGCGCTGCGCGATCTGCACATCAGCTACGAGGACGCGGAGCAGGGCTGCCGGCTTTGCTTGCGCTGTATGGATCACGGGCAGGAGATGTTTTTCCTGCGGATCTCCGCCCCCTCAAAGGAGAGCGCGGAGGAACTGGGCGAGCGCGTTCTGCGGAATCCGGCGCGGTTCTTCGGCAAAATCCTGGATCTTGCGCTGACAAATGAGGCGGAACCCTTTGACCTGCGGAATAATTAAGCGTACATCGCAAATTTTCCGCTGTTACCCATTGCATTTTTCCTTGTTATATGCTATAATGGAACAGTATGATTCCATTATGAAAGGTGAATGATCATGAAGATGATGAACAAACTCGGAGCCGCAGCGGTCAGCGCGGCAGCAGCCTGCACATCGCTGAGCGCGACGGTTTTTGCAGAGGGCGGCGCAGCGGCAGCCGACACCGGAAATGTCAATACGACCGGTGCGATGCTGATTCAGCTGGTTCCGTTTGCAATCGCACTGGTTCTGCTGTATTTTATCCTGCTCCGTCCGCAGCAGAAGCGCGAAAAGGAAGCGCAGGCGATGCGTGAGAACGTGCATGTCGGTGACGAGGTCTGCACGGCGGGCGGCATTGTCGGCATCGTGCTGAAGGTCGAGGACGACACGGTCGTTCTGGAAACCGGCGCAGAGCGGAATAAGATCCGCATCAAGAAGTGGGCGATCCACGAGAATATCACGCAGGTCGAGGCGAAGCAGCAGGAGGAAAAAGAACGCAAGGCAAGACGCACGGGCGGCATGTCCGGCTTGCAGGCTGCGGAAGCCGACGAAGCGAAGAAGAAAAAGAAGAAGAACGCTGACGACTGATGCCGCAGCGCTGATACAGAAGCAGGATGCCATAGTATTTCTGACTGTCCGTCAGGGATGCTATGGCGTTTCTATTGGAAAATCACGTGATTGTTTCCGTTCCGCACTGTTTTTTATCAAAATGTCAAATGTACGTAAATACGAAAAAACAGGAACCGGACACGGCTGTCCGGTTTCAAAAACACGGCATCTCTCACGCTGTGTCGTGGTATTTTCTGCGCAAATCTGCTATGATGATTCCGAAAGGAGGCCGACATGGATCAAATCAAAATCGGAGCCCTTCTCAGAGAACTGAGAAAGGAAAAGAATCTGTCACAGGAACAGCTTGCCGAGCAGTTTCATGTTTCATCGCGCTCGGTATCAAGATGGGAAAACGGCAATACCATGCCGGACATCAGTTTGCTGATTGAACTGGCAGATTTTTATGACATTGAGATCCGCGAGCTTTTGAGCGGAGAAAGGAAGCGTGAAACAATGAATCAGGATATGAAAGAAACACTGGTTATGGTCGCAGACTATACCAATGCAGAAAAGGAAAAGATCACGAAATCGCTGTTCGGCATGACGGCTGCCTCAGCGGTCGCATTCGGGATCATCGGCGCCATCGTTGTGTTCCGTCTGGACAGAATCAGTGAAGTGTTTCGCACTATGCTGACATTCTGGGTTACGATCGGACTGATCTATTCGATCATGAGCTATGTCAGACTGATGCAGATCACGGGCAGAATGGATAAAAACCGGCATCGGAAATTTGCGGTCGCTGCGCTGATCACAGGCGTCGTTGTGATGCTGCTGACAATGCTGCTGATCCTCTGGGCATCCGGCGTCATCTGATAATCCATAAGCTCCCGGCCCCGGCACTTACTTATTATAGGTATCTGCGATGCATTTATCATGAGGGCGCTGCCCTCAAACTCCCGCCCAAGGGACGGTGTCCCTTGGGAATCCCGCTGCAAAACATCCCTCCCCATG
>JAFZBC010000271.1:0-2256 GCA_017561965.1 Oscillospiraceae bacterium | reverse complement strand
GAAAAATGGAACGGCCGCATACAGCTCTCGTTCTTCACGGATGAGCAGCTGCTTGACGGTGCGGAGCTGCCGAAGGATCACAGCACGCGCAATTTCTTCCTGCGCTGCCTGATGATGCGCCGGGCGCCGCTCGACGATGTGTTCATCATGACGGATGACGATTACCGTCCGCTGATGCCGGTCACGCAGGAGGTCTTCCTCAAAAACGGCCGGTATCAGGCGTATTACTGTTATGATCTGCGGAAGTGGCGCGGCACGCAGGGGGATTATACCTCATTTGACCGCTGCATGTTCCGCACCCGTGACCTGATGACAGAACACCGGATGCCCGCGCTGATGTATGCATCGCATCAGCCGCAGATCATTGACCGGCGGCTGTTCTTGGAAATGCTGAATGCCTTCCCCGGCGTTGAAACAACGGGCGCCGATGAGTGGGGCACTTATTTCAATTACTGCATTGCAAAGCATCCGGAGATGTTCGCCGCGGAACGCTTTGTCACGATGGGCTGGCCGGGAAGCATCTCGGACTGGCCGCTCTGGTGCCAGCCGAAGGCGCTGCTCTTTGAGAATTTCTACGATGTGCTGTATGCAGACGGAAAGATCTTCGCGGGGATGTCCGCGGAATATGATGCGGACACATTTGCCGCAGAGAGCGCCGAAAAGCAGCGCCGCTGGATCGCAGAGCTCGGAAAGCAGTCCGCAGCGGCCGCACAGATGCGCACCTATGCGGAAATGCTCCGCGACAGCACCGGACGGCTGCCGGAATTCCTGCTGACCATGCAGGACGGTCAGCCGGTATTTTCCGTGCCGGAGCTGCTGTATCTGCCCGCCGGTGCGGTCACGCGCATGACCTTTTCTGCGGATCCCGCAGTCTGCCAAACGGAAATCCGGTACAGCATCAGCGATGACCGCGGTAACCGGATCGTGCAGGAGCGCACGCTGGTGCCGGAAACCGTCGCGCCGGGGGTTCCGCCGGAGCTGGTCTTTCCGATGCCGCCGTATCCGTTCCACGGCATCCTGTCACTGACCTGCGGAGAGATCACCGCGAACTGCGCGGTTTCCTGCGTGGAGTAAAGGGGGAATTCCTGCTTGTCAGAACTGATTGAAAAGCTGAAAAACACGCAACAGCTGACCAATGACGAGCTTCTCCGTTTCCTATCGGAGGAGCAGCCGGAGGATGCGCTGTTCGCCGCTGCCGACGAAGTCCGGAGAATGCATTACGGCGACAAGGTCTATCTGCGCGGGCTGATCGAGTTTACGAATTACTGCAAAAACAACTGCTATTACTGCGGCATCCGGGCGGGCAATCCCCATGCGGAGCGCTACCGCCTGACGGACGAACAGATCCTTGCCTGCTGCAAGGAGGGCTATGCGCTCGGCTACCGGACATTTGTCTTGCAGGGCGGTGAGGATCCGTATTACACCGATGACAGGATCTGCGAAATTGTTTCTGCGATCGCGTCAGCGTTTCCGGACTGCCGCATCACGCTGTCCATCGGGGAAAAGTCACGCGAGAGCTATCAGAAATATTACGATGCAGGCGCACGGCGCTATCTGCTGCGGCACGAAACCGCAGATCCGGCGCATTACCGCAAGCTGCACCCGGCGTGCATGTCGCTTGAAAACCGCAAACGCTGCCTATTCGATCTGAAAGCGATCGGCTATCAGGTCGGCAGCGGGTTCATGATCGGTTCACCGTATCAGACGAACGCATGTCTGCTTTCGGATATCCGTTTTTTGCAGGAGCTGCGTCCGGCAATGATCGGCGTGGGGCCGTATATCACGCACACAGAAACGCCATTTGCGGAGATGCCGTCAGGCGACCTGCATTTCAGCCTGAAAATCATCGCGCTGCTGCGGCTGCTGTTCCCGGATGCGCTGATCCCAGCGACAACTGCCTTTGGATCAATGCATCCGCAGGGGCGGGAGCTGGCGCTGAAAGCAGGCAGCAACGTCATGATGCCGAACCTGTCGCCGGTTCGTGTGCGGAAGCTCTATGATCTGTACGAAAACAAAATCTGCACCGGCGAGGAAGCAGCCCAGTGCAGGAACTGTCTGGAGCAGCGCATCCGGGCAGCAGGATACCGCATTGTCACAGATGTGGGCGACAGCCTCGTGCCGTTCGGCCGGGCGGAATCATAAAAAAAGGAGTGTTACATATGGAAATGACAGCCAAAGCAGGCCTCACGGAGGATCAGTTTCAGAAGATCATTACATTTCTCGATGAGCTGCGCAGCAAGCATATGCACAAGATGT
>JAFZBC010000270.1:0-9762 GCA_017561965.1 Oscillospiraceae bacterium | reverse complement strand
TAATGATATTATAGCATGTTTTACAAGGAATTACAAGGGGACAGCGGAAAAATCGGGGTTACGAATTTCTCAACTGCGGCAGATCAATTTCCGGATAAACTGCACATTTCCGCGCTGTCTGCGACAGATCCGGAATCCATACAAACCGGATACAAAAAGACAGTTCCATTTTCAGGGGAAATCGGGGTGCTTTTTCAGGAACCGGATCATGAACAGCAGGATTCTCCCAAAAAGAACCGGCGCTGCACGGCCTTTTTCATCAGAAACAGGCGGAAAATTATGACAATTATCAAGATCTGTATAAAAATATCTTGCATTTGCAGAATGTAAATAATCTTTCAGGTTATTTTAATGTTCACGCGGTATAATGCAGACAGTGAAGCGAGGGGATCGCTTCCAAGTTGATTTCAACCCCCATTTTTTCCCAATTTCTATTTCCCTATTTCCCAGATGAATTCATTTCATTCTGCACGGACTGCAAAAAGCAGTCCTCTTTTTTTGCGCGGAGCCCGCGCTGGCGTTTTCCTCCGGGGGCATCTGACGAAGCTCTCCCAATTTACGAAGCACACGCCGCGTGGCGGCTTCTGTGGCGTAAGTGCTCCCCGCCCGGAGTGAGAATGAACCTTTCAGAAGCCGCGAACATCGGCGCGAAGTATCGTTTATTGGGCGCGCTCGGTCAAATACGCCCGGGAGGAATATGCCCATTCTGAATCCGTCGGAGATATCGCAAAGCCCCTCACTGCCGTGTGAGGGGCTTTGGTGTTATTTGTTCTGTTCGGCCTCACGCTGGAGCCGGAATGCAACGGAACGCTTTAAGTATTCCAGATACTCTGTGTCACGGCACATGGCCTTGCCGACGTCATCGGATAGCTTTGCGACCGGTCTGCCGTTGACATATTGCAGCTTGATGACGATGTTCAGCGCATTCTCCTCCGTGTCGTTGGACACAAATGTACCGATGCCGAACGATACCTTGCTCTTTTCGCAGAAATAGTCATAGAGCTTCTGTGCGCGGTCAAAATCGAGGCTGTCGCTGAACAGCAGCAGCTTGGTTTTCGGATCCACGCCGTATTTCTGATAGTGCGCGATGATCTTTTCGCCCCATGCGTAGGGGTCGCCGCTGTCGTGGCGCACGCCGGTGTAGTTGTTGACCATGGAGCGGTCAAAGTCGCGCAGGAACAGGTCTGTCGTGATTGTATCGGTCAGTGCGGTGCCGTTGTCGCCCTTGTACTCGTCGTACCAGTCCTGCATGGCGTAGTGATTCGTATACGCCAGCGGGATCGAGTCGATGCCCTGGTACATCTGCACGAATTCATGCGCATAGGTGCCGATCGGCGTGACATTGTACTTCATTGCGAGATAGACGTTCGATGTGCCGACGCAGTTCTTTGTTTCCGTGACAAAGCGCTTCACCACAACGTCCTCCCATTCCCGGGAGAGCCGTCTGCGGCAGCCGAACTCCGCGAATTTGAACGTATAGGTGCCGTCGTTCATGGCTTTGATCTTGGCGTCGAGGCGCGCCTCTGCGGATCTGCGCAGCTTCTCGTAGTCGAACCGCATCCGGAAGTAGACCTCGTTGACGATCTCCAGCAGATAGATCTCAAACTGCATGGCCGAGAACAGCGGGCCGTCCACGACGATCTGCAATTCGCCGTTTTCATCGAGCTTTGCGGTCACGTAGTCGCGGATCGGGTGCCACAGGCGCAGGAACTCCACGTAATCATTCTTGATGAAGCGGATCGAGCGCAGATAGTCGAGCTCCTCCTTCTGAAAGCGCAGCGTGCAGAGGTGGTCGATCTGCTCGTTGATCTCCTGCACCATCTCCGGCGTAAAGACCGCATCCTTTGTGCGGCATTTGAAGTAATACTGGCCGCAGAGGTCGGTGTGCTTGTGGAAAATGACCTGATCCATATTGAACTTGTACAGGTCGGTATCCAGCAGGGAAATGACAATCGGTTCGAGTTTCATGATATTCTTCCTTTCATATTTACAGTTTGCTTTTTCCGCTGATTATTTCGGGCGCTTTAATCTGTGCGATTTCCGGTGCTTTCCGTTCATCTGCCGGAGATCGCCGGAGGGCTTCGGCGGGTACGCCTGGCTGATCATATGCTCCATATATGCCTCCGCCTCCGCTTCGCTTTGAAAACGCTTGAATATCTTATGGTGTCCTCTGTCATCGTGAATGATCCTGGGGCCTTTGACATAGAAAACGCCGTCCGAATCCATCAAATAGCTTCCCATATCCGTGCCTCCTGTCATTTTTTCAGCTTTTGCCGGACATACGCCGCGGCAGCTTCTTCGGAACGGAATGTGCCCTGTGCATACCGTTTTCCGCGTTCCTCCGTATACACAAGCCAGCTTCCCAGCTTTTCCTCAATGAAATATCCGGCATAAAAGGGATACCCGCTGATGACGCGGCCGTTTTTCAGAAAGCAGACGTCGCGGCCGGAGAGGACGTCGGTTTTCTTCTTTTTCTTGTGTGCCATGTCGATCCCTCCCGTCATGTGTCATGCTGCGGAAGATTCAGCTTTGTTTTCTGCGGTAGAGCCTTGCGGGACGGTGCCCGTCACCGCGCAGATACTCGTCTGTTTCCTCGACATACGCGCTGACCATGCGCCGGAAATTCGCAGGCAGGACGGAAACGTTCATGATCGTTTCCTGCACCTTCTGCATTGCGGTCAGCGTGAACCGTTCCGGCAGGAAGTCGAAGACAGCCTCATAATTTTTTGCCTCATTCCGCAGGGCTGAGAGCGCCGCCGCGATGATCGCAGCGTGGTCAAAGGCGAGGCCGCCGCGGTCAAGAATGCGGAAGCTCGTCCGGCCGAAGCTGGTCTTTTCCGCCGCAAGGACGGCGTGCAGCTCCGTGTCGCCCCAGGTCAGTGTCAGGTGATATTCGCCCGTTTCATCGCAGTCAAAGCTGACGCTGAACCACTGGGCGTCCGCGGCGTCATCCTGACCGGCCTGACGCACGGATTCCTCACTGATGACCGAGGCATAGGCGTTGGAAATGATCCAGCCTCTCGGGTCGCGGTCCGGCTCGCTGAACACGCCGACCGGCAGAATGGAAACCGGCTGCACATTGGTTTCCTCAAAGATCTCCCGCAGCGCGCAATCCTCGACCGTTTCGCCCTTCTGCAAAAAGCCGCCCGGCAGTGCCCACATATCCTTGAACGGGTGGCCGCCGCGTTTAATCAGCAGCAGGAGCAGCTTGTTCTCCGGGTTTTTGCGGTAATTCTGCTGATCCTCCGGCCGGATCATGAACGCCGCGACGTCCGCGGTGACGGACGGGCGCTCGTAATCGCTGAGCCTGTAATTGGAAAGGAATTCTTTTTCACTGTCCATTCGGATCACCTCCTGTGTTATTTCTGATATGATAATAACACAAAATGAATAACTTGTCAAGTACTTTTCTATATTTTCTTATATTTTAACGAATTTAGCGTACAAAAAAGGATCCCCGCCGGATGAAACTGCCCGGCAGGGATCCTGTTCCGTTATTTTTTGCTCTTGAGCGCCTGTTTCAGCGCTTCGTAGGACGGCGTGATGCCTGCGGAATCGGTGAACTTGTTCAGGCGCACGGTCAGGCCGCTGTATTTACCGTCCGTGAACAGATAGAACTCGTTCGCGGATTTCTTCCGGAAGGTCAGCTCCTTTTTGGAACCGTCCTTGAACCGGTACAGAATGGTCATATCGGCGTCTGCCGCCGGATCGGGCTTTGCGTCCAGGTTCATTTCCGTGAAGCCCAGCGTCGCAACGGCGCGGCAGAAGTTCTTGAACAGCGTGTTGAGCGTATCGTCATACATTCCGCTGATGTCCGTGCCGTCGAGCTTGAACTGTTCGCCGGACAGGTCGATTTCCGCTTTCGCTTTCAGATCGTAGACCGTGCCCATGTCAATGTCAATGGACTTGACGTCGTCCAGCGTGATGTCGGCGCAGTAGGGCAGGATCAGCGCGGAAGCGGGCGTGTTTGCGAACGAGGTTTCCGCCCGCGTGATCGCGAACACCTGCTTGCTCGTGACGAAATAGCCGTAGATCTCCGTTTCGTTGGGATCCTCGGACAGCGGTGCGCCGAACCAGATCTCTTCCTCAAGCGCCCGGGTGCCGCTGCTGCCTTTCAGAAAGACCTTGGTGTGCGGCTTGTCCAGACCGTACTTGGAAAGATCGGAGGGGTTGTCCTCCACAAAGGTGTCCACCGTGATGTGAACGAGGTCATCCGAGAGCTCATCCACGTAAGCCTTGGCCAGCGAGAAGCCCTCCGGCTGGAGCATCTGCCAGGCGCGCTCGCTGTCGCGGGAGAGCTCGACGGTCGTTTTGCCGTCCTTCTCAAACCGCATGTAGCTGACCTGCGCAGCGGTCGTGTCGAACAGATATGCGTTTTTCAGCGCGTTTCTGGAGGCGCAGAAAACCGTGCCGCTGTTGTAGTCGATCGTGTAGATCTCATCCGAGCCGTCGATCATCGCATAATAGGCCTCATATGTCGGCGTGTTATCACCGACGTAGATGATATACGGGTGATCCTTGCCGGTTTCCGTGGTATAGATCTTCAGCTCAATCGGATCGGTGAAGCCGTAGATCTCCTTGGTATCACTGTTCAGCGCAACGGTCTTGAGCGATTGCAGATCGCAGGCGTAGTTGACGATTGCGTTGACTGCATAGTTGCTGACGTGGAATGCTTCGCCCTCTGTCTGCCGCCATTCGCCGTTTTCGGTGTCCCATTCAAAAGCCAGGGTGCCCTCCTCATTTTTCAGGGAAAGGCCGGTGACCTTGGAAGCATCAAAGTGCAGAAGCTGCTTGCCGTCCGCGATGTGCTTTTCCCGTTCCTTCTTGTCGGTGTTTATATCGACAATGATGAAAATGCCGATCAGCACGACAGCGGTGATGCCGAGAATCCAGATCCATCGAGATTGTTTCATCCGTTTCTCCTCCTCAGCCAGATCAGAACGCCGGCCGCGGCAATCAGGATCGGGAATCCTGCGAACACGGCGATCAGCGTGCTGGCCTCGCCGGAGCTTTTGACGTTCAGATAGTCATAGGTGCGCTGCTTGTCAGCAATGTTCATGTCTACGTCGGAATTGTACATCCATGTGACGGAGGTCTGGAACAGGAGCAGCGGATTGATGAAGAATGCCTGACGGGAACCCTCATCGGTGATGAAGTCGCCGGAGCCGAACACAATCAGCTTGGAGCCGCTGCGCATCGTATCGACGGAATACATCGCCAGCGCAAGGCTCTGGCCGGTCTTGGGCGTCGGGTCGAGCAGGCTGCCGCCGTACGGATCGGAGCGGGCGGTGGTCGCGGTCAGAATCAGCGGATCCATGTTGACCGTTGCGATGTTCGCACCGTAGGCCGTGTAGAAGCTGCGGGAATACGGCATGTAGGTGGGCAGCGTGTTGTTCTTCGGGAGCAGCTCCTCGGTCAGATTCTCAGTGGAGCCCTCGCTGGCCTCAGTGAGGTCGCACATCATTGCATACGGTTCCTTGTGGGAATACCGGTTTTCATCGGTTTCCGTGACGCGGTCATAGCTCATGCCGATGCAGTAGCTGTTCAGGAGCCGCTCAATGTTGGTATACGGTGTCTTGCTCTCGTTCGGCGCAATCAGCACGCTGACGTTGCCGCCGTTCTGCGTATAGGCGTAGATCTTGGCATACTCGTCCTCGGTGATGTCGTACTGCGGATTTGCAATGACGAGGATGCGGCAGTCATCCGGAACGCCCCGTGCGGTGGTCAGGTTCAGCGAATCGGAGCCGTAGTTGTTGTTCTTGAGGTTTGCGCGCAGCTGGGAAACGCTGTCAAGGCCGATTTCGCCGTGACCCTCCAGGAAATAGATCATCGGCAGCTCGCCCTCGACAACGGACTTCATATAGCCCGTAAAGAGGTTTTCGCCGCGGAACTCCGCCTGCGTGACAACGTCATTCTCGTCTGTGCCGTAGGTATAGAGCATGTTGCCCGGCAGACGCTTGACCATGTCGCCGTAAACGAACAGCAGGTCGCCGTCGGAGAGATTGTACTGATTGTCCGAGTTCAGCTTTCTGAGCTGTGCCGGATCGGAATCCGGATCGAAGTCGATCAGGTTGAAGCAGGGGTGCGCATCGTAATTCTGGAGCGTGCGGTAGAGTGCGAGCACCTCCAGATCGCCCTCCAGCTCTGCCATTTCGGTCAGGAAGTAAACGTCCACGACGATGCCTCTCTGATCGAGCTCGTCGAGGTAATTGGTCGTTGTCTTGGTCAGGGAATACATGCTGTTCGGTGTCATGTCCGCCGTGATATTGAGGCGGTCGAAGATCAGGTTCAGCGGAACCGCAACCGCGAGCACGAGGATCGCAAGGATCCACGCCAGAGCGGTATAACGCCGGTTCTTGCTGTTGATTGTTGCTTTATCCATTGCAGCCTCCTCCTTTCATCCGCGGCTCCAGCGGCGCTTTTCAATAATGATAATCGTCCAGACAAGCACCACGAGCGTAATGGAAATGAAGAACACGAGATCGGACAGGCTGAACAGACCCTGCGAGAAGGCGCTGAAATGCACCTCTGTGGAGAACCAGTTCAGGAGCTTCTGAAGGAACGGAAGCGACGCGACCAGATCCGTGGATGCGAAGTTGTCGAGGAAAATCAGGAAGATCATGGCAGTTTCGCCGAACACGGCTGCAATGATCGGGTTGTCGGTCAGTGCGGACATCATCATGCCGACGGCGATGCAGACCAGGCCCCAGAGGAAGAAGCCGAGGTAGCCGCAGATCATGCTCGAAACGATGACGTGCCCCTTGATCGCCGCAACGATCGGGAAGAACAGGGACAGCACCATCATGAGCAGGAACACGGTTGCGACGGCAAGGAACTTTGCAAACACGACCTGCGGGATCGTGATCGGCGCAGAGAGCCAAAGCGTTTCCGTGTGGGACTTGCGCTCCTCCGCAAAGGTGCGCATGGTCAGCAGCGGGATCATGAAGATGAAATAGAAGAAGTTGTTGTAGAAGATATTGGAGAACGAGAATTTGAACATGCTCGAATCCATGTTGGAAATGCCCTGAATGAAGCTCATGGAGAACACCAGCAGGAACAGCGCGCTGATGATGTACGCAAACGGGGAGTAGAAATAGGACTGCAATTCCTTTTTATAAAGTGAAAACATCAGTCATCCGCCTCCTTTTCGCTTTCCGCATCCGCAGCGGCTTCTGCCGCCTTTTCAGCTGCGCGGGCGGTTTCAAGCTCCTTGTGCAGATCCGCGATCGCGTCCTCGCGGGACGGCGCGGTCAGGCGGACAAAGACGTCCTCCAGGTTTGCGTGGACGGCGGTGACTTCCAGCACCATGCAGTCCTCCGCAATCAGCGCAGCCATCAGCGGCTTGCGCACATCCTCGGATGTCACGCTGACCGTAAAGCTGCTGACGCCGTCGGATTCGTATTCGACCTCGCTGATGCCGGTGACGCCCGCAACACCATTTATAATGTCGGTGACCTTTGTGATCTCGCCCTCGATCTTCATGCGCAGCTGCTTTTCGCCGCCGATGCTGTTTTCCAGGTTTTCGATCGTATCGACCGCACGGATCCTGCCCTGGCTGATGATGACGACGCGCTCGCAGACGGCCGTGACCTCCGCGAGGATATGCGTGGAGAAGATGATCGTGTGATCCTTTGCCAGCTCCTTGATCAGGCGGCGCACCTCCATGACCTGCTTCGGGTCAAGGCCGACCGTCGGCTCGTCCAGAATCAGGAATTTCGGAGAGCCGAGCAGCGCCTGCGCAAAGCCGACGCGCTGCCGGTAGCCCTTGGAAAGATTGCCGATGATGCGCTTCTGCACATCCGTGATATGCAGGCGCTCCATCGCATCCTTCACCTGCTTTTCGCGCTTGTCGCGCGGGACGCCCTTGAGCCCGGCCGCGAACATCAGATAGTCGCGCACGCGCATATCCGTGTAAACCGGCGGCAGCTCCGGGAGATAGCCGATCCGCCGCTTGACCTCCAGCGGATCCTTTGCGATGTCGTAGCCGTCCACCAGCACCGTGCCGGAGGTGGAGGGAAGACATCCCGTGATCATGTTCATGGTGGTGGATTTTCCCGCGCCGTTCGGGCCGAGGAACCCAAGCACCTCATGATCGCCGACTGTGAAGGATATATCCTGCACGGCCGGATTGCTGCCGTAATATTTGGTCAGATTCTTGATCTCTACCATTCTTCAGCAAGCCCCTTTCATCATATGATTGATTTACCCGTGACCGGCCTGATCCGCAGGCCGGGATACAGCCGCGCCTGCCCGGGCGCAGCATAGGATGCGTACATCCATTATCTCCTTATTATCTCAAATTATGATGAATAAACTATGAACGCAATGTGTCAGCTGTGTGAATATATGCAATACGCCGGAAATTTGTACGCCGTCAGCGGCGCCTGAATGCGCTGCGGCACAATACAACTGTGAAGAAAAAATGGAATATTCCGATCTGTATAATCCAAAAGGCAGAATATACAAAAATAGGATTTGTTATTTGTTGAAATATCCGAAAAGTAGGCGCTCAGGCCGCTGTTTGGCACGAAAGCCTTGACAAACCGGAGTAAAATTACTATAATTGAACTAGGTACCGTATCGGGATCTCTATGCACATTTGTACCTCAGCAATGCCGGTCATATGGAACGGATGCCGGGGCCGGCGCAGGCTGGAAGTGTGGAAAGAGCAGATACGGGATCAGGGATCCGCAGGCAGATCATGCACGGGCTGCTGCGGAATCTTTTCGGCATTTCACACAGCCTGTTCTTTTGCTTCGCAGGCTGACCGTGCGGATCCAGAAGCAGAAAAATCCAAATTTTACGAGAGGGGAAAAAACAATGCAATTCAAGAAAAGCAGAGCGATCCTTGCTGCTGTCCTCGCAGCTGCAACGGCATCCACCACGCTGATGTCCGTCACGGCATCTGCGAAGGGCCCGCGTACCAAGGCTGAGAAGTACGAAGTCAAGAATTCTTATAAGAATCGCTTCCTGGCTATGTACGACGATGTCGTCACCAACGGTAAGGAGAATGGCTACCTGAGCAAGGACGGCGTTCCGTATCACTCCGTTGAAGAGCTGATCTGCGAGGCTCCTGACTACGGTCACGAAACCACTTCCGAGGCTATGTCCTACATCGTCTGGGTTGCAGCAATGCATGACAAGCTCTCCGGCAGCGGCGGTGAGCTCGACAAGCAGTGGAAGGTTCTCGAGAAGATGATCCCGTCTTCCGATCAGCAGAACGGCTTCTTTGCGAAGACCGAGCTGAGCGCACAGGTCGCGGAAGAGCATCCGGACAGCATCAAGAAGTATCCGTCCGAGGGCTCTGAGTCCAACACCGGTAAGAACCCGCTCCACTCCAAGTTCGTTTCCGCATATAAGTCTGAGGGCAGAGAGTATCTGCTGCACTGGCTGGCTGACGTTGATGACTGGTATGGCTTCGGCGGTTCCGCACGCGGCGAGAAGGGTGATTTCACATTTATCAACACCTTCCAGCGCGGCGACCAGGAGTCCTGCTTCGAGACCATTCCGCATCCGTCCATCGAAACCTTGAAGTACGGCAACAAGACCCAGGGCATGAAGTTCGCATTCCAGAAGTCCACTGCGGAGTCCTGGTCCTACACGAACGCGCCTGACGCAGAAGACCGTGCGATCCAGGCTGCATACGCAGCAAACCGCTGGGACGTTTCCAACAGCGTTTCCGATAAGGCCGGTATGATGGGTGACTTCTGCCGTAACGACATGTACGACAAGTACTACAAGGCAATCGGCTGCCAGAGCATG
>JAFZBC010000269.1:0-5525 GCA_017561965.1 Oscillospiraceae bacterium | reverse complement strand
GATGCCCGGCTTGATGCGCAGCATGATGCGCACGGTCTTTCCGGATGCCGCCGCGATCCGGTCAAGGCGCTCCAGCTCCGGCAGATTGTCGCAGACGATCCTGCCGACGCCGTGCGTCACGGCCATTTGCAGCTCCGAATTGGACTTGCTGTTGCCGTGCATGACGATCTTCTCCGCAGGCATACCCGCCTTTAATGCAGTGTACAGCTCGCCGCCGGACACAACGTCCGCGCCGAGCCCCTCGGAGTGGACAATGCGGTACAACTCCTTGCAGGAGAGTGCCTTGCTCGCAAAGCAGATCATGCCGCTGCCGCCGTACTCCTCAGAAATGACGCGTTCAAAGCCGCGGCAGTTTTCGCGGATCATATTTTCATCCATCACATAAAGCGGCGTGCCGTGCGTCTTTGCAAGCGTCACGGTATCTGCGCCGCCGATGCAGAGATGTCCCTCTGCATTGACAGTCAGGTTCGGTGTCAGCATATTCATCTTCCTTTCCTTACCACTTATCGTTGTCGCCCTTGATATGCTGGAGCGAGAGATCGCCGGATTCCAGCGCCCTGCCCTTCACATATTGCAGCATCGCGTTCAGATTGATCAGCTCCAGATCGTGCATCAGTGCATTCAGCGTATCGGGCTCATCCTCTTTTCCGAGCTTTTTGATCAGCTCGGCTCTGGTAAGCCACAGATGCAGCTTTTTCTGATTCGATAAGATCTCCGGCGGCGTGTTCTGATCGGAATAATATGCCGTCAGCGCCAGCAGATCGCTCATGATGAAGGTTTTTTCCAGTCCGTAGTCATTGAAAAAGATATGTCTGAGTGCGCAGCAAAGCGCAAATCTGTTTCTGGCCATGATTGTCCTTCCTTTCTGTTAGGGGTTCGGATTCTGTACCGGGCGCCGCGCACGATCCTGCGGTCAGGGCGTCCAGTATTGATAAAGACGGCACTGCATCATGCCGTTATAGAGCTTTCGCTGCTTGCGGGCTTTTCTACCGAAGCATTTTTCAAATTCCGCGTCCGGGGTGATGACGCTGAACGGGCTGTCCTGCGGAATCACCTGCCGCAGGATGCGGTAGATCTCCTGTGCCTGCTTCTGATCAAGCATTCTCTCGCCGTAGGGCGGATTGCAGACGATGTTCTGTCCGGGAACCGCCTGAAAATCGCGGATGTCCTGCTGCTTCACCGTAATACGGTCGGCCACGCCCGCGCGCTTTGCATTTTCCAGTGTCAGCGCAACGGCCTCCGGATCACAGTCAAAGCCGTATGCATGGAATTCCGCTTTCCGGTCGATTTTTTCCGTTGCCTCCGAACGAGCCTTCCGAAATGCCGTTTCCGGCACCTGCTCCCACTGTTCGCAAGCATATTTCCGGTGCAGTCCCGGTGCAATATGCATCGCCCGGCGCGCACCCTCGATCAGAAATGTACCGCTGCCGCAGAACGGATCGCAGAGCTGCGTATCGCTGCGCACATGCGAAAGATCCAGAATGCCTGCCGCAAGCGTTTCGCGGATCGGCGCCAGCACGGACTGTTTCCGCCAGCCGCGCTTATACAGCGGAATGCCCGTCGTATCCAGATACAGCGTACACATGTCACTGCGGATCTGGAATTGCAGCGTATGCGGCGTGCCGGTTTCCGGGAGCGTCTGCGTTTTGTACGCGCGCTGCAAGCGGGTAACCGCCGCCTTTTTCACGATCTTCTGACAGGTCGGGACGCTCGACAGTACAGAATTCAGCGAGCTGCCCTTGACGATGAACGCATCGTCCCGCCCGATGAACTCCTCCAGCGGTGCCGCCAGCACGCCCTCAAACAGCGGATCAAACGCCGTTTTTCCGGGCTGCGGCTTCACGGAGAAGCTGCCGAGCTCAATCAGGACGCGCTCCGCCGCGGTCAGGCTGACATTTGCCGCCGCAACCTCGTCCCAGCCGCCGGAGAACGACACTCTGCCGTCCGCAGCGGAAATCTCCGGCACGCTCAGGCGCACCAGCTCAAACTTCAATACACTTTCCAGCCCGAAATGACACGGGCAGCAAATACGAAACATGTTTTCATCCTTATCATCAGCCGCCGATGATCCCGGCGATGCCGTCTTTTTCAAAGCGCTCACGGTAATACGAGAGCTCCTCACTGATCATGCTGTCGATCGTTTTCATGCCGAGCAGTTCGACCGGCGCCCTGTCATCCGTCAGGATCCGTCCGCCGCCCTCACAGCGGACGAGCCGCTCCTGCACCTGCGTCAGCATATTCCGGAGCGCGCCGTTTTCACAGTCCGCAATATTTGCAGCAAGGCGCTCCGTCATTTCCGCGTCCTGCGATGCAAACAGCTCCCGGTTGGAGTTGCTGCGCACATCCGCGGTATACACATGGTCAAACACGTCGCAGATCGTATCCTGTAAACAGGCGTTGATGCCGTCCGCCGCATCCGAGGTCATGTTCATGTTGACGATCATGACGCCATGCGGTTTCAGATGTGACCGCACCATCGTAAAAAACTCCCGCGTGGACATCTGAAACGGGATCGTGATGTCCTGATAGGCATCGACCATGATCACGTCATACTGCCGGTCCGTGCCCGCCAGATACGCCCGTCCGTCGTAGGTTGTGACCGGAACCGCAGGATCCAGCGAAAAATATTCCCGCGCAAGGTCTGTGATCTTCCCGTCAATCTCGACACCCTCTGCGTGCATCTGCGGGAAATACTTTCCGCACTGCGTCGCATAGGTGCCGGTGCCCATGCCGAGGATCAGCAGATCCTGCGCGGGTTCCGGCGTCATCATCGGCGCCGCAAGCGCGTAGTCATAATACAGTCCTGTCAGCGAGCCGTCCTTCACATAAACGGACTGCACGCCGAACAGCACATTTGTCGAGAGGATGACACGGCGGTCATCCTCTTTCACCTGCAAATAATTGTAAACGGATTCGTCCTCCAGCGTCAGGTTCTTCTCCCAGAACGCAAATCCCAGCGACAGCGCCGCCGCGGATACGCCCGCAAACAGCAGCACCGAAACAATCACCTTTACCGTGCCGCGCCGCTCTGCGAGAAAATACACAGCGCCGAGCAGCAGAAGAATACCGGAAAAGATCACAAAGGTCGCGGCCGTGCCGACTGCCGGAATCGAAACAAAGGTCGGAATGAACGTACCGATAATGCTGCCGACCGTATTCGCGGCGCCCAGCGCGCCGACGGTTCTGCCGCTGTCATCCAGGCTGCTCACCGTGTATTTCACCAGCGAGGGCGTCACGGTTCCGAGCAGAAACAGCGGATAGACAAACACGATCATGCAGGAGAGAAATGCCGCCCAGATCAGGAAATTCGTGCTGACCGTCACAACCAGCAGCGCCGAAACGCCGACGATCACCATTTTTCCGAGGAACGGAATCGCCGCGATCCAGACGGCCGCGACCAGCAGCCGTCCGTACAGTCTGTCCGGATCGGGATGCCTGTCCGCCGAACGGCCGCCGTACAGATTGCCCAGTGCCATCGCAATCATGATCGTACCTATTATAATAGTCCACACGATCTGCGAGGAGCTGAAATACGGCGCCAGTAATCTGCTCGCACCGAGCTCTGCCGCCATGACAGCCATGCCAGAGAAGAACTCGGTGAGATACAGATACCATTTTCGGGATAAAATCCGGCTTGTTCTGTTCGGTGCCGGTTTACTCGTCTGCATATTCTTCGTAGACGTTGTAGCCGAGTCCCATTTCACGGTTGTCGCAGTTCGGAGCATTCGATGCCTTCCAGTAGCCCATCAGCTGCTCCTTCGGGCACGCAGCGCCTGCCATCTTACCGGTCTGTGCACAGACCGGTCCGGTTTTCACGGTGCCTTCCGGCGGCGTCGGGAAGTCCTTTTCAAAGTCCTCGTCGTCGTAATGCTGCTGGATCCATTCGCCGATGACGTTCTTCCAGAGCAGCGGCGACTTGATTGCAAAGTGGTTCTGAATCGTCTTGTTCTTGGAATAGCCGATCCAGATTGCGCTGACGAAATGCGGGTTCAGACCGACGAAGGTCAGGTCATACCAGTCGGAGGTGGTGCCCGTCTTGCCGGCGATCGGGAGGAACTTGCCGTTCTTGATGATCTGGCCGGAGGTACCGGTACCGTTCTGCACGACATTCTGGAGCATCTTGTTCATGACAAACGCGGTTTCCTCAGAGATGACGCGGTTGTAGACGCTGCCCGGCAGATCCATCTCCTGGCCGTCGGTCGTCGTGATCTTTTCGATGATATGCGCCGGGGAATACATACCGCCGCTGCCGTAGACCATGTAGGCATTGGCCAGGTTCTTGACCGTAACGCCGTGATCCAGAGCGCCCACGGAGAGCGGTGCGTAGTCCTTGTCGCGCGGACGGAGCTGGAGGCCAAGCGTCTGCGTTGCAAAGTTGAACACGTTTTCCACGCCGTAGCGCTTGCAGATCAGCGCCGGAATGGTGTTCTTGGAAACCTGGAGTGCATAGTAGATGTCGATTTTCTGGTTTGTGTAAACCGTCGTATCGTTGGTATCCGCATAGTTGGTCGGCCAGAGCTTCTTCTGTCCCGGATGCTTGGGATCGTCCATTTCAATCGGCGGGTAGTCGAGCACATGCGTACCCCAGGTGATATAGTCCTTGTCCAGTGCAAAGCCGTATGCCGTGACCGGCTTGATTGCGGAACCCGGCTGCTGCGGCTCAGTGGATGCAAAGCTGGTGCCGAGGGAGCCGACCTTTTGGCCGACGCCGCCGACCGTGCAGAGCACTCTGCCGCGGTAGTCGATTGCGGTGAAGCCGGACTGAAGCGTCAGATTCTCCTCATCCGTATACTCACCGTCGCCGTCCAGGTCGCGGTAGAAGGTCGTCGCTTTCTTGTTCGTCATACCTGCAAGCAGGTTGTCCAGATCGGAATACTTGTCTTCGATATAAGCCTGCATTTCGCGGTCAACGGTCGTGTAGATCTGATAGCCGCCGTTGTTGATGCGCTGCATTGCACGGTCCTTGGAAATGCCGCGCTCGTCCATGAGGATCTGCGCAAACTCGTTCAGCACCTCGTCGATGACCCACGTCGTGCTCTTCTGCTCCTCGCCGTCCATCAGGGAAACAGAACCGTCATCGCGGAGCTTTTCCGGATGCGCCAGCTTGAACTCGTCGGTATCGGTAAAGACCAGATGCTCGTTCAGCGCTTCCTGATACTCGTCAAAGGTAATTGCGCCGTTGCTGTACATCTGCCCTAAGATATACTCCATACGGGTACGGTTGGCATCACGGCCGGTGTTGATGAACGTATCCGTATAATACCAGGTATCAGTCACGGGATTCTTTTCCACGGTGTTTTTGCCTGCAAACGGGTTGTTCTGCTCCGGGCTCTGCGGGATCGCAGCCAGACATGCGGATTCCGCGATGGTCAGCTCATCGGTGTGCTTGCCGAAATACTTTCGTGCGGCCATTTCAATGCCGTTTGCTGCACCGCCGAAGCCGATGTAGTTCAGGTAAGCCTCCAGGATCTCGTCCTTGGAATAGTCCTTTTCCAGACGCATCGCACGCTTGATCTCGCGGATCT
>JAFZBC010000268.1:0-2771 GCA_017561965.1 Oscillospiraceae bacterium | reverse complement strand
GTGGTATAGTGAATGTCCGGCACTGCCAGGCATTTCCGCTTTCCATATTTATCCTGATGCCAGTTCATCGTAAACGCAAGCTTTTCATGCATAGTATTTTCAGAGTGCATATCATGCCCGTATTTTCGTGCAATCAATCTGAGAATCGGATCTTCCGCTGCTGCATATTCCTCTCCGCTGCCGCATACATCTCTACTAACCCAATCAAGAGGTGATGATATGGATGCAGTAACAAAGAAGATCATTCGCAAAAGCGCATTTCTGTTTCTGATGCTGACAGTCAGCATTGTGGGAATCCACCGGGTCATGATGCAGACACCGGAAATGCCCTTTGCCCGGAAAACTGCCGCGGACCAGACGCCGGTCATCGTGCTGGATGCCGGGCACGGCGGCATTGACGGCGGATGCTCCACCGCAGACGGCGTGCCGGAAAAGGGCATCAATCTGGCTGTGATGCTGGAACTCCGCGAGCTGCTGACGCTTTCCGGGTACGAGGTGCGCGTGACGCGGGACAGCGACCGCTCCGTGCATGATAAAGGCGTGGAGGGGATTGCCGCACAGAAAAGCTCCGACATGGACAATCGCCTTGCGATGATGAACGAGCCGGAAAACGCGGTCTGTCTGTCCATCCACCAGAACCAGTTTACCGATCCGAAGTTCAGCGGCGCGCAGATGTTTTATGCCGATACCAATGACCGCAGCGAATCGCTGGCAGAGGCGCTCCAGGCGGCGTTCCGGGAGCAGCTCCAGCCGGACAACACCCGGGAGATCAAGCGCTGCGGCAAGGAGCTGTTTCTCTGTTATTACTGCAAGCACCCGACTGTTATGGCGGAATGCGGTTTTCTTTCCAATCCGGAGGAGGCTGCCCGTCTGACCGATCCCGGTTATCAGAAACAGGTCGCGTTTACGCTGTTTGCGGGACTCACAGGCTGGCTCGCCACGCAGGAGCAGCATGCCGTTTGATATCTGCCGCGGAATTTCCTGCGTGCCGCACTTGCTTTTTTTGAAAAACTGTGCTATAATATAAAAGTATGCATCGAGAGGGACATGATGCGAATATAAAACCGGAGGAATGATACCAATGAAACAGATCCGTCAGTATGCTGCGATGGTGCTTGCAGCTGCACTTACATGTTCTGCCGCGTTTTCGATGACCGGCTGCAAAAGCAATCCCGCGCCGAAGGCTGAAGAGGAAGCCTATGAGAGCGTCTATACGCCGGAGGTGCCGGAAAACCCGATCAACGAGGACATTCCCGGTCGTGAGCAGACTGCAAAGATCGGTGAAACCGTCAATTTCGACAACAAGCTGACGGTCACGCTTGACCGCGCCATCGAGATTGATGATGTCAACAAGGTGGAATACCGCGTCATTCTCTGTGAAATGACCGTTGTGAACAACACCGACAAGAAAATCGACTGCCAGACGCTGACGCACTTCAAGATGAAGATTGACGGCGAACTCACCGTCAATCCTGTCCGCGACGTTTCCGCGGCTGTCGTTGCGCGCAAGTATTACTCCAAGATCGGCTCCGACCTCAAGAGCTTCAACCAGGAGGTCAAGCCGGGCGAAACCGTCCAGGGCTATGTGTATATCTACGCACCGACGAAGTGGGATGAGATGAAGCTCATCTACACGCCGTACCGCTACTACTCCAACGACACCATCGAGTTCGATCTGCCGGAGGAGCAGCTGACGCATTACAGCGAGAAGATCGGCTGATGCAGCGAAAAAACAGCAGTATGAAAGCCCGGAGGCATGTGCTTCCGGGCTTTTTGCATATTCTGTTACAGCTTTTTCATCATCCAGTATGCGTCTGCATGACTGTCGTCTGCATACCGGACATTGTCAGGCATTCTGCCGTATTTCACGAACCCGAGCGATTCGTACAGCGCAATCGCATGTTCGTTGTCCGCGATGACCTCCAGCTCGGCCTGTTCGTAGCCGAGCTGTTTTGCTGCTTGCAGCACGGCCTCCAGCATGGCGCGGCCGATGCCTCTGCCGCAGTGTGACTGATACAGTGCGATTGCGATGCCGCAGCGGTGACGGCATCTGCGCAAGCCGGAAATCTCCGTCAGTGCGCAGTTTCCGATGTGCTGCCCGTCTGAAACGGCAATCAGCAGGAGCTCGCGTTCGGCGTCGCGCTTTTCTGTGAGAAAGCGTGCCTCCTGTTCAAGGCTGAGCGTAATCTCATCCGCCTCCCGGACAAGATACGGTGTTTCGGACGCGGTGGTTTTCAGATACCGCAGCAGATCCTGCGCGTCTGACGGTTCGGCGCTCCGGAGCGTGACGGGACGGCCTGTTTTGTCGGTGATGATTTGCGGCTTGTATCGCATTGCAGCCTCCGATCATATGTACGGGCAGCCGCTTATGCGGTCGTGCCCCAGAGATAGAATAGGTATTCCGATGCGGTTTCGATCAGCATGTAGACCTCGTTCCACTGCGGCCGGACGAGATGTACGGCGGAGAGAACCGGCTCATGCAGCACGGAGATTTTCTCATTCATCGCTGCGAAATGTGCCTGCAATTCGTTGATGTCCTCCGCCGATGCAGGCGTATCGCATCTTCTCTGAAGGATCTCGTCCCAGTCGTCGCGGAAATCGTCGTCGGTATTGAGAAATGCGAATGCATGGGTCAGAAAATCATCCGCCGACGAATATCCGGCTTTCGGTGCAATGACAAGGGTGATAAACTGCTCGGATGCCGGATAATTGAAGCTGCCGTGTCCGAAGGATAACGCAAACATACCGTGCTCCTCTCTCTGCCGTTTTTT
>JAFZBC010000035.1:0-5238 GCA_017561965.1 Oscillospiraceae bacterium | reverse complement strand
GCGTGCCTGCGCATTTCCGCACGGCCGCAGGCAAAGCCGCTGCAAGTCCTTCTGCCGTACTGCGCTGCCTGCGTACTGTTCCGGCTTTTACCGCCTGCGCGGCTGCTCCTTTCCGCCGCCGCACTGCTCACCGGAGCCGCCATGCCGTTCATTCATCATGTCAAAAGGAGATGCACTGTATGAAAATCCATGTTCTTCCCCTGCTGCTGATGCCGCTGCTGCTCTGCGGCTGCACGGACATACGCACAAGACGCGCCCCGGATATCCTCGCCGCCGATCTCGGGGACAGCATCCGGCTGGCGGCACATGCCACACAGTCGGATGAGATCATCACCGCAGAAGCCAAGGCGCTCCCGCTGCTGCCGGAAGCCTTGCAGAATGCGTCCGGTGCGGAGATCTCCGCAGGACACATCTCCCTGCTGCTGATGCACGGAAATCCCTGCGCACTGCTGGAAACCGCGCTGGAACAGCAGTGGCTCCCGCCGACCGCCGCTGTGCTCTGTCTGCCGGAAAGCGCCTGCGACGCCCTCATAAACGGAACCGCGCCCGCTGCCGAACGCCTGACCGCCGCTGCGGAAACCGGTCAGCTGCCGCTCCGCACGGCGGATACCGTCCTCGGGGATCTGCTGGGCGGCTCCGGGATCACGGCGTTTCCCGCAGAAGCAGACGGCCGCCTGACGCTCCTGCTCTGCGACCGGGAACGGGCATACGGCACGCTTTCGGAAAACGCCTGCCGCGGTCTGGCGCTGCTCGGGAACCGCCGGAAGCAGTTCTGCTTTCCCTGCGGCGAATCGGTATGCAGCATCCGGCGGACGCGCTTGCAGATCCGCGTCACGGAACAGGCGGACAGGCTGTGCATCACAGTCAGCGGAACAATTTCTGCGGAAACAGACGCGCCCGAAGCCGCAGAACAGATCCTCACGGAGATGCTTTCCGCTGCACTGCGCGAAACCGCCTGCGACGCCGGTGCCGATCTGCTGTTTCTGCGCGAATATGCCGTCCGCGGCGGAATCCGTGCGGCAAAAGCATGTTCCCGGGCGGAATGGGCGGCGCTGCTCCGGCAGGCGGAATCCCGCGTGCAGATCGCCGTATCTGCGCCGGAAACCGGGTGATTGTGCAAAGTATCCAAATACCATCCGCTCACTGTGTCTGAAATTTTGCGTAAAAAGATATTGACGTTTTCCCTGCAAACGGATATACTATAAACGATGTGACCTGCAGAACAAGCTGCATGTGTGCACAGAAACATCACATAACAGAGAGGAGCAGATTACATGGTATTTGAAAAGCTCAAGGACATCATTCTCGACCAGCTGGACGTGGATGAGGACGAGGTCACTATGGATGCGGATTTCATCGACGATCTCCAGGCAGATTCGCTTGACATCACGCTTCTGATGAAGACCATTTCCGAGGAGTTCGACATTGCTGTTGAGGACGACGCTGTGGATAAGATCAGCACCGTCGGTGACGCGGTCGAGTTTATCGAATCCTATATCAATGACTGACAAAAAAGGCACAGCGCTTCTGCTGTGCCTTTTGTCTTTCCGGAATACAGAAAGCAGACCGGATTTCCGTTCCGGTCTGCTTTTGTTTTATACGGTAAAGAAGCGCTGGTTTGCCTCAAAGACGCCGTGCGGCTTCAGCTCCTGATAGCCGGTGACATCCGCGGGGAGCCCGAGGTTCGGCGCGTCAATCATCGCCGTCATCGGCTCCGGGCAGAAGTACCCGTTGAAGCCCTTGTCGTTCCAGATGATCCAGAACTTGTACTCCGGGCTGACCTCGTAGCAGATCTTCTTTCCGGTCGGCTCGTCCTCAACGATCACGCCGTAGAAGTCCTGGCCGTCCAGCTTGCCCGCCTCAGCCTGATACATGTCATTGTCGAGGTTCTGGAGCACCGGGCATTTCGTGCCGTTCTTGTATTCCAGATCGGAGAGCTTGAGATCCAGCAGGCGCTCCGTCGGCAGGCAGCGCTCGTTCAGCTCGCAGCGCTTGCCGATCGGCACGGTCAGCCGCATATTCTCCGGCTTTGCGCCGTCCAGGAACGGTGCCTGAATCGTGGTATGCGTTGCAACAGAAACCGGCAGTGCCTTCTCCGAAAGGTTGATCAGTGCGAACTTGTGCTCCAGGCCGTATTCGCTGAGCGTAAAGGTCAGCTCCACGCGGAACCGGAGCGGCAGATATTTGAAGAAGGGATCCTTCTCGTCGTAGTCATAGGATGTACGGAGCACGGCGCAGTTCTCGTCTGCGTGGTGCGAAATCACCGTATGGACACGCTTATGCAGGAAGCCGTGGATATGGTTATGATAGGGCGCCGCCTCATTGACCGGCAGATGATAGACCGCGTCAGAGGTTTTCAGCACGCCGTCCGCAAAGCGGTTCGGCAGATACAGCGTCGGCAGGCCCCAGACCTCTGCGGACTGCTTCAGCGTTTCTTCGGTGTTGTCCGGGGAAAAGCGGAAGACATCAATGCCGTTTTTCACGTCGCGCAGCCGGATGACATTGGAGCCGATCTCATAGGCGATATAGGCCTCATAGCCGCCGGCGGAAAGCATAATGCAGGGCGTTCCGTTCAAAACTGTCTGCTGTGTCGTATTCATGATACAGATATCCTCCCTTACGATCGTTCATGCTGAACGGGATCAGTGATAATCATTCAATTTAGTATAGCATATTTTGATCAAAAACGCAAGTGTCAAGTCACTTTTTGGCAATGTGTACGAATCTCGGTGCAAAATTTGGGCATATCGTAACAGAGATTTTGTCAGAACACGTCGAACGGAAAAATCCCGTCCGTGCAACGCCGCACGGACGGGTCATTCCGGGGAGGCGGATCAGGCTTCCGAGCGTACCGTCGCGTGGTCGCGGAACAGGAAAGAGATACACCAGACGGCGGAAAGTGCCACCAGAATATAAATCAGTCTGCTCAGGACGGATGCGGCGCCGCCGAACATCCATGCGACAAGATCCAGCTCGAAGATGCCGACAAGCCCCCAGTTGATGCCGCCGATTACCAGCAGGACCAACGCCAGCTTATCCCACATGCTTGATTCCTCATTTCGTGGATTGATACAGCCGCACACTGCCTGCAAATTGTGATTTACAGGGCGGTTCTGCGTCTGCGCGGTTAGTATGTGCAGGTGATCCGCAATATATGCGAACGATCCTGAAATAATTTCAAATTATTTCAGATTCATTTTATGTTGGGCGATTATGATAGGAGCATAGCATTCCGTTTTCTGTTATTGGGGGAAGAGGACTATGATGGAAATTTTGCTGATTGAGCCGAATGATTCGCTGCGGGAGCTGCTCTGCGAACGGCTCTGCGGAGAAGGCTTTGCACCGGTCGCGGTGCGGAACGGAACAGACGCGCTCCGGCTGCTGACCTCGCCGCGGTTTGAATCTGTGCTGCTGGAATGGAACCTGCCGGACATGGAGGGCGTAGCCGTCCTGCGGGAAATGCGCACAAGAACACTGGACACGCCTGTCATGATCATCAGCACGCGCGGCTCTGTCGCGGACAGAGTGCTCGCGCTGGACAGCGGCGCGGACGATTATCTGCTGCGGCCGTTCCATATGGATGAATGTATGGCACGGGTACGCAGAATGGTGCGGACCTACTGCCGGCGGTCAGCGGCAGTGCAGAAGGGACTGCACTGCATTGCCGATCTGACTGTTGATACCAACCGCCATGTGGTCACACGCGGCGGCAAACGGATCCCGCTTTCCGCAAAGGAATGCGCAATCCTGGAGTATTTCGCAGTCCGTGCCGGTGCAACCGTCACAAGGGCGGAGCTGGAGCAGTATGTCACGCAGTCTGCCGCAGATTCTGCGATCGTGCCGGTTTACATTCACTATCTCCGCAAGAAGGTCGATGACGGCTTCACCGTGAAGCTGCTGCGGACGGTCCGCAGCAAGGGCTATGTCCTCTCGGCCAGCTGACACGAACAATAAATAGGTATCTCCGATGGATTGATCATGGGGCAGCGCCCCCATTTCGGATCCGTCGGAGACACTTTTTCTGCAAACGAAATGCCGCAGCAAAACGCTGCGGCATTTTTGTTGTTTCAGTAACTGTAAACGGGGAGATCGCCTGAGCTGCGCATGGGTTTGGCCTTGTCCACGATCCTGATTCCGCCGAACACGGTTTCACAGCGCTCTGTAATATCGACGCCGTTCGTGTCACAGATCATAATGGGGTATAAATCGAAAACCAGATGCTGTCCGGACTTCACGCGATCCGAAACATCGAAATACAGCGTGAATACCCAGCCGACCTGTGTCGTTTCCAGTCCGTCTTCTGTGCTGAAGACGATTGTCGTTTCCATGTCAGATTCATTATAACTTGCCTGAACAGCACCGAACAGATCGCTGTCATCCAGCTTTACCTTTTCATACCCCGAATCGGTGACCTCCATGGACGGTTTCAGTCCCCATGCATCATAAACCTTGAGCATTGCACCTGCAAAGCCTGTGTTCTTCTCAAGATAGAACCGCACAGGAACATTTTTTTCTCCGGGCTGTGCTTCTGCCATTTCGTATCTGAATTGAATATCACCGAAATGATATTTCGTCCGTTCGGGATCCGTCTGATCCGCCGACGGCGCTGTCCGCTTCGTCTGATCCGTAAACGGCTCAGCAGCAGCAGGAAGTGTGCCGTCCGCACCGACTATGATGTCAAGCCCATAGAACACATAGCCGGCAGGGGAGTCCCATTCGGGATCCAGATACATGCCGTTTGAATAACTCGGATCCGGTTTGATCGTATATCTGCCCGGTTCCTCCGGAACAGTGACCGTAATAATTGCAACAGATGCGATTGGCTTGGCCTCCTGCTTTTCCGGATTGGTATTGACATAATACAGGCTGGAACCCAGATGTTGGAGCTTTGCGTACTCCGAGTATTCCATTCCCGTCCACAGATTGGACAGTCCAAGATCCGGTGATACCGTCAGGCGAAGATCCATGTTGGTGATGCCCGGGTCATTCCTGACACCAAATTCCATCATAAATGATTCACCCGGCTCCGCATAATATACATTGTTTGCGAGTCCGAGCTCCTCAGCCTTCCGGTAATCCCTGCTGAGCGGATGCAGATCGAATACAGCCCGCTGCGCCGTCCCGGCTTCAGGCGTCACGGCCGCCGCATTCGTTTTTTCCGGTACTGTTGTGGTCTGTGCCGATGTTGTCGAAAGAATCTGTGCGGTTGTTTCTGTCGTCTGCGCTGCTGTCGTCTGC
>JAFZBC010000267.1:0-3422 GCA_017561965.1 Oscillospiraceae bacterium | reverse complement strand
GCATCCCCGAACGAGAAGAATCTGTATTTCTCCTGCACGGCGATCCTGTATGCATTCATGGTGTGTTCGTAGCCCGCAAACGCCGAAACCAGCATAATCAGCGTGGATTCCGGCAAATGGAAATTCGTGATCAGCCCGTCGATCACCTTGAAGTCGTAGGGCGGATAGATGAAAATGCCGGTGTCGCCCTCGCAGGCGCGGATGTCCCCGAAGGCTGCCGCGGCGCCCTCCAGCGTCCGGCAGGAGGTCGTGCCGACGGCGATGACTCTGCCGCCGTTTTCCTTGGTTCTGCGGATTTTTTCCGCAGTTTCAGCGGGGATTGTGTAATGCTCGATATGCATGTGATGCTTGCGGATGTCGTCTTCCTTGACCGGGCGGAACGTGCCGAGCCCGACATGCAGCGTGACAAATGCCTCGTCGATGCCCTGCTCCTTGAGCGCCGCAAGCATTTCCGGCGTGAAGTGCAGCCCGGCGGTCGGTGCGGCAGAGGAACCGAGCTCCCTTGCATAGACCGTCTGATAGCGCTCCTTATCCTGCAATTTTTCGGTGATGTAGGGCGGCAGCGGCATCTGCCCGATTTCGTCAAGCACCGCGTAGAGGCTGCCCTCACAGTCAAAGCGCACGAGTCTGCCGCCGTCCTCGGTCGGGCCGAGCACCTCTGCCGTCAGCTTGTCCCCGAAGCGGAACTGCACGCCGGGCTTTGCCTTTTTCGCGGGCTTGCAGATGATCTCCCAGACCTTTTCGCCGGTCGGCTTCAGCAGCAGAAACTCGATCGGCGAGCCGGTGTCCGCGCGGACGCCGTACAGCCTTGCGGGCAGCACGCGGGAGTCGTTCATGACGAGCAGGTCGCCTTTCCGCAGAAACTGCCCCAGCTCATAGAAATGATGATGCGAAACCGCACCGGTTCTGCGGTCAACGGTCAGCAGCCGGGAATTGCAGCGCGGCTCAACCGGCGTCTGCGCGATCTGCTCCTGCGGCAGATCGTAATAATATGTGCTTCTTTTCGTGAAATCTATGCCCATGACCGGCATGTTCCTTTCTGTATTCAGGTTCGGGCGATACTTCCCTTTATACGCTATTATAGCATATTGTCAAGGAAATTTCAATGGGAGATGTGCATAAAAGCGACCGCTGTGTAAAATGGGAGTTAAAACGGAGCCGCATGTTTGCCGATGGCAAACTGTACAGTTTCGCTTTGCGAAACATGGGGGACTGCCCGGACGCAAAAAGCGCCCGGAGGCATATGCCAGCGGGCGCTGATGAGAAACTGCAATGTGAGGAGATTTGATTATACCTGGTGCCAGGTTGTGACGTATCTGTAATTGCCGTTCATTCTGTTTTCGTTGACGTGATAGTAGACTTCGATGCAGTCATCCTGGCCGATGACCCAGTCGCCGTCGAGGTCGGAAGCAGCGAACATCGTATTATGATCCTTGCCGCTGAAATAGGTTGCGCCGAGGTTGTCGGCAAGGAACACAACATCCATGAAGTCAACGATGGAGTCGCCGTTCGCGTCGCCCTCCTTGACCGGACGGATGAAATAGTCGATCGTGAATTCCGTGCCGCCGTAAATGCGCTTCATCTTGTTGCCGGTCGGTCTGGTGAATTCGATGTTCCACATGATTGCGTCGCCCCACAGCTCGGAGCAGTAAACGCAGTCATCGCTGACACTGGTCACAAAGACCGTGCGCTTGGTACCGTTCCAGGACAGAACAACCTGATCGCCGGGCTTCATTTCGCTGATAGAATACCGGCTCTGCGGACGCTGCTCCGTATAGACGGTGTCCCAGCCGTAGAAACAGTTTGCGAGGTATCTTGCCCATGCTGCGGTACCGGACAGGGTGGCTCCCTGCTGGGTGCCGCTGATGTTCGTGGTCGAGTAGCCCTGACCGAGTACAAGACCGGACTGAATCGTGTTCTGGTAGGTGGTGATGCCTTCTTCTCTTAAGTACCGCTGGATGTAGTAGAGAGAATGGGAGAAATTCATCGGGAATTCGGTGGATTCCTGCGTCTGCTCCGTCAGCCAGTTTTTGTGCGCGTTGTTATAGGCTGATGCCGTGACAGACTGGAATGCGAGGACTGTGGCGGTCGCTGCGCAGAGCACTGCGGAGATTTTTGCGCTGATGTGTTTCATGATTGTTCACCTCATTATAATATTTACGCCGGATCAGTGGTTCAGCCTGATCTGCGTATGATTCTATTATAGCACAATCATCATAAAATAGCAATATAATACGACGAAATGCCGGATTTTGCGATGAAATGCCGTATGCGGCGACGAAATGCCGTATACGGCGACGAAATGCCAGAGCGCTGACGAAATGCCGCCTGCGTTCCCGTTCGTCGCGGACGAACGGCGGGCGGGACAGCTGTGCGGGCTGCACAAAGCAAAGTGTTGAATTTTGTACAGCATGTCCTTGATTTGTCACGGGATTTGTGCTATAATGAGAATATATAAAGAATAAATTGCGGAGATTCCCCGATCCCGCGGAAAGGAGTGCCGTATGAAAAAGCAGCGCCGCGAACCGATTGTGCTGTCCCAAATGCGTCCAATCACGCTGTTTCTTGTGCTGAGCGGCTGTATCGTCCTCACCTTTGCGATGATTCATCTGGGCAGCGTGACCCGGTTTATCCGCCGTATCATATCTGCGCTCGGTCCGGTGTTTGCAGGGGCTGTCTTTGCATTTCTGCTTGCGCCTGCGGAAACGCTGACGGAAAAGCGCATCGCAAAATGGATGGCAAAACCGATTGAGAAGCATCCGCGGCTGAAAAGCTTCCCGCGCGGCATCAGCTCGTTCCTGGTCGTGCTGATGTTTGTCGGTTCCATCGTGCTGATCGTCACGGTGACGTTCTCACAGGTCGTGGACGGCGTCAGCCGCGCGCTGGACCGTCTGCCGGATTATTTTGATCTGGTCACGGAACATATCAGGCGGCTGTTCTCGGCGGACAACAGCATTTCGCAGTATCTTTCACAGCTGAGCGATAAATTTTCCGCGACGGAGCTCGGCATGGGCAAGGTGGACGCCGTGGATATTACGCAGAAGATCCTTTCTGCGGCTGCGTCCGGTGCCGCCGGAACGCTCGGTTTTCTCTATGACGTGATCGTCGGCTTTGTGATTGCGGTGTATCTGCTCATCAGCCGGGAGCGCTTCCTTAAGCAGTGGAAGCAGATTCTGTATGCCGTCTGCAAGCCCAAGACCGCCTCGTGGATTGACAACCGCTTTGCGATCGCAAACCAGACCTTCGGCACGGCGGTTATCGGCAAGCTGCTGGATTCCGTCATTATCGGCATGCTCTGCTTTATCGGATGTTCGGTCATCCGCACGCCGTACAGCTCACTGATTGCCGTCATCGTCGGCGTTACGAACCTGATTCCGTATTTCGGCCCGATTTTCGGCGCGATTCCGAGCGTTCTGCTGATC
>JAFZBC010000034.1:0-2416 GCA_017561965.1 Oscillospiraceae bacterium | reverse complement strand
TTGACCAGCGCGGTGTTGGTTTCTGCGACCTCCGCCTCCTCACCGCCGCCAAGATACTCCGCAATCTGCTCCGGAGTATAATACCAGTCTGCAAGGAACTTGATTGCGCTTGTTTCCTTCACAGAGCAGACAAAGAGCTTTTTTGCACTGTCTGACGGCCCCTTTGCAATGACGAGCATCAGAAAATACAGAGCAATCACAGCCATTATCAGCGTTGTAAGAATCACGATCAGGACACGTCCGATGATCTTTCCGGCACTCAGCCGGCGGCCTGTATGCGCCATAGTGCGTTCTACCTTTCCTGTTCATTATTTTTCATATAAGCAGCCGTCGCTGCACAGTATGATGCACATTATATTTTACCCCAAAATGCGAAAAAAATCAAGTGCTTTCCGCATTTTCCGACAAGATTATCACTCTGCGTTTTTTTTGCGTTGTTTTTTGTATAACATGCTGTACGGGCGCCGTGTCAGATTCTGTCGGAACTGCATATGATAGCGCAGGGAGGTGAAACCATGGAAACACATTTTGTCGTGATGTCCGAAACCTACGCGGAAAAGGCACGGCAGCTGCTGGAGCGATACCGCTACCGTTTCCGGATGCACAGGATCACGTCCGCCTCCGGCTGTGCCTATCATTTCCGGGTTTTCGGCGCTGCGGATGCAGTGTTTGCACTGCTGACGTCCGGCGGCATCCCGTACCGGACGAACTGACGGCAGAAAGGAGCCGCACCGATGCACAGAATCGTATATTTTGACAATGCCGCCACAACATTTCCAAAGCCGCGTCCGGTGCTGGAAGCGCTGCGGCGTGCCGCGGAATCCGACGGCGGCAATCCCGGACGCGGCGGGCATCCGCTGGCCGCACGGGCAGGCGGGGTGGTCTATCGCGCGCGGGAAACGGCGGCCGCGCTCTTTGATGCAAAGCCGGAGCATGTGATCTTCACGCAGAACTGCACACATGCGCTGAACCTCGCGATCCGCGGGACGCTCCGGCAGGGCGACCACGTCATCCTCAGCAGTATGGAGCACAATGCCGTTGCAAGACCCGTCGCCGCCATGGCTGAGGAGCATGTGATCTCGTACAGCGTCGCGCCGGTTTCCGCAGACGCTGACGAAACCGTTGCAGCGTTCCGCAGGCTGATCCGCCCGCAGACCCGTGCGGTCATCTGCACGCTCGTCAGCAACGTCACCGGACAGATCCTGCCGTACCGGGAGATCGCTGCGCTATGCAAAGAATACGGGCTGCTTTTCATTGCAGACGGCGCACAGGGCTGCGGGCTCCTGCCGGTCACGCTCCGGGACGGCATCCATCTGCTCTGCACGGCAGGACACAAGGGGCTGTACGGCGTCATGGGGACGGGAATGCTGCTGACAGACGGCACGGTGCCGCTGAGGCCGCTGATGCAGGGCGGCACGGGCTCGCTGTCGGCGTCACTCAGAATGCCGGACTTTCTGCCGGATGCGCTGGAAGCAGGGACAGTCAATGTACCCGGCATCGCTGCTCTGGACGCCGGAATGCAGTGGATCGTCCGGCAGGGCGCAGACCGGATCCTCCGGCATGAGAACGCGCTCTGTGCGCAGCTGATCACCGGTCTGGAACAGATCGAGGGAGCTGCCGTATACCGCAGTGCGGGTGCGCAGTATGCACCGGTTGTGTCGTTCACGCTCGCAGAGGAGTCCCCGGACGAAACGGCGGCGCGTCTGGGCGCAGCCGGATTCTGTCTGCGTGCGGGACTGCACTGCGCGCCGCTCGCGCATGAAACACTCGGGACGGCGCGCGGTACGGTGCGTTTTTCGCCCTCGGTGATGAACACCCCGCAGGAGGTTTCCGCGCTGTTGAAAGGGATCGCTGCACGATGATTCATCTTTTGAGGGCTCCTCTCTCAAACTCCCGCCAAAGAGGCACCCTTAAGCATCTCGTTACAATGAAAACATTGTAATTGCTTCGTCTTTCATATTATGGGATTCCAAAGGGTCTAGTGACCCTTTGGTAGGGTTTGGGGCAACGCCCCATTTTGGATCCATCGGAGATACCGCTTTCCCGGCAAAGCAAAAGGGCGCTGACTGTTTTGTCAGCGCCCTTTCGGGATCTATGGATCAGTACGTCTTGCGTGCCATTGCTTCCCGTAGCATGACGGTGTAGCTCTCATAGCGGAGCTTCTCAATCTCACCGGCCTCCACCGCCTGTCTGACGGCACAGCCCGGCTCTTTCAGGTGGCGGCAGTCAGCATACCGGCAGGGCGTTTCGATCGCGCGCAGCTCCGGAAAACAGTCCGCAAGCTCCTCCGGCGCGATCTGTGCATAGGCTTCTGTTTCAAAGGTCGAAAAGCCCGGCGTATCCGCAATCTTTCCGCCGTGCGGCAGCGTATACAGCGCAGTTTCCCGCGTTGTGTGACGGCCTCTGCCGAGCTTCT
>JAFZBC010000266.1:0-9781 GCA_017561965.1 Oscillospiraceae bacterium | reverse complement strand
GCCGCTGCGCTGTGCCGCGACAACGGCATGACTGCTCTGGTCTTTGACCTCAGCAGACCGGACAACATTTACGATGCCTGCATGGGACAGAGCATCGGAACGCTTGTCATTCCGGAATAATCCGGAACAGAACACCTGTTTCAAATCTCGTATTATAATAGTATAAGAAAACCAAATCTGTAAGGAGATGAATCACATGAATGAGATCATTAAGGAAAAGCTGGATGCTTCCGAAAAGAACATGAAAAAGATTGTTGAGCGTCTGCAAAAGGAGTACGGTGCAATCCGTGCAGGCAGAGCCAACCCCGCCGTGCTGGACAAGATCCCGATCGACTACTACGGCTCCCCGACGCCGATCAACCAGGTCGCAGCCGTTGCGGTGTCTGAGGGCAGAATGCTCCTCATCACCCCCTGGGATCCGAGCATGATCCGCCCGATCTCCAAGGCGATCCTCGCCTCCGAGCTGGGCATCACCCCGACTGATGACGGCAAGACCATCCGCCTTGTCTTCCCGCAGCCGACGGAGGACCGCCGCAAGGAGCTCGCCAAGACCGCAAAGAAATACGGTGACGAGGCCAAGGTCGCAATCCGCAACGAGCGCCGCGACCTCATGGAAAAATTCAAGAAGCTCAAGAAAGATTCCGAGCTGACCGAGGACGATCAGAACGATGCCGAAAAGAAAACCCAGAAGCTGACTGACCGCTTTACAGAAGAGATCGACAAGGTCGTCGCTGAAAAGGAAAAAGAGATCATGAGTCTTTGATTTTCCGGCAAAAGGAAGATAAAAGGAAGTAAGGAGTCTGTTCCAATGGCCAAAAAACACGAGCCGCCGGTCCCGCAGGACATGATGCCGAAGCATATTGCAATCATCATGGACGGCAACGGCCGGTGGGCAAAGAAGCGCGGAATGCCGCGCACCTACGGGCATGTGCAGGGCGCGCTTGCGTTCCGCAAGCTGCTCAGATATGCAAATGATATCGGCATCAAGTATATTTCATTCTATGCGTTTTCAACCGAAAACTGGAAGCGCCCCGACGACGAGGTTCATGCGCTCATGGATCTGATGCGCAAGTATCTGAAGGAGGCCTATGACCACTTCGATCTGCGCACAAGATTCGTGCTGCTCGGTGACGAGGACGGCTTTGAGCCTGATCTCCGCAAGCAGTTCATCGACATCCAGAAGGATACCGATGACTTTGAAAAGATGACTGCGGGCATCGCGGCCAATTACGGCTCCCGTCATGAGCTCACCTGCGCGTTCCGCAAGCTGGCGGAACAGGTTCAGCGCGGAGAGCTTGCGCCGGAGGATATTACCGAGGATCTGATTTCTCAGAATCTGTACACCAAGGATATGCCCGACGTCGATCTGATGATCCGTCCGGGCGGCGAGCAGCGAATCTCCAATTTCCTGCTGTGGCAGTGTGCTTATGCAGAATTCTATTTCTGCGATACACTGTGGCCGGACTTTGATTCCAAGGAGCTCGATAAGGCAATCGTGGAGTTTGCGAGAAGAACCAGAAGATTCGGCGGACTTTGATCCGGCATGGATTGACCCGCGGCCGCATACTGTAAAACGGCCGGCGGATCCTGTGATTCCGCAATGCGAAGCATACAGCCCTTGTACCGCATACTGAATCAGATTGGAGGCGCGGCGCTCTGCCGCATAGAATTTATGGCAACAAGAATGATTACCGCTGCGATCGGTGTTGCGATCGCACTGCTTGTGCTGTTTCTGCACAACACGCCCGTGCTGGCGATTGCCGTCTGTCTGATCTCCGGCATGATCGTCTACGAATATCTGCGCGTCAACAAGCTGCTGCGCTATCATCTGACAACCGGCGCATGCATGTTCTACGCACTGCTGCTGCCGTATCTCCAGGTCGGCATGATCGCCAGATACCGCGGCATGCTGACGGTTGCAGCCGTCACCTGCGTGCTGTTCGACTATGTCCGCCACCAGAAGAAAATGGCGGAGCGAACCGTTTTCTGTGCGCTGACCGGCATGATGCTGCTCCCGCACGCAATGGCCACCGCCCTGACGCTGAACAATGCGCATGAGCAGCACGGCCTTGCGTATCTGGTTCTGGCACTCGCCGGCGCATGGATCGCGGACAGCGGCGCTTATTTCGTCGGCACATTTCTCGGCAGACAGAAGCTCTGCCCTGCAATCAGCCCCAAAAAGACCATCGCCGGATTCATCGGCGGCATTGCAGCAAACATTGTATTCTTTATCCTGTTCTGTGCCGTGTATCTCGGCATCATGACAAAGAAAGGCGTTGCGATGCATGTGAACTGGATCACCGTCGTCATCCTCGCCATGGTCTGTGCCGTGCTCGGTACGCTGGGAGATCTTGCCGCCTCGACGATGAAGCGTCAGCTCGGCGTCAAGGATTTCGGCAATATCATGCCCGGCCACGGCGGTGTGCTGGATCGCTTTGACAGCGTTCTGCTTGTGCTGCCGTTCTTCTCGGCATTTGTGCAGGCAACCAATTTCTTTGAGTTGTAAAAAGAAGGAGCTTCAGCTATGACAAACAGCGTTGCAATTCTCGGATCAACCGGCAGTATCGGCACACAGGCAATCGAAGTCGCGCAGAAGCACGGCATCAAGGTGACTGCCCTCGCCGCAAATACCAAAGTTGATGCGCTGGTGCAGCAGGCGCGCACGCTGCACCCGGAGCTGTTATGCATCGCAGATGAATCCCGATATCCCGCATTAAAAGAAGCGGCAGCCGGTCTTGGCTGCCGCCTTTTGGCAGGAATGGACGGTTTATGTGAGATCGCACAGCACCAAAGCACCGGGACACTTCTCAATTCCGTGGTCGGCATGGTCGGTCTGCTTCCGACGCTGACCGCCATCGAAGCGAACAAACCGATCGCACTGGCCAACAAGGAAACGCTCGTCGCGGGCGGTGCGCTGGTCATGAAGGCCGCTGCGGACCGCGGTCTGCCGATCTATCCGATCGACAGCGAGCACTCTGCCATTTTCCAGTGTTTACAGGGAAATAAGCGTTCCCAGCTCAAAAAGATCATCCTGACGGCTTCGGGCGGCCCGTTCTTCGGCAAGACCAAAGCGGATTTGCAGAACACGACCGTCGAGGAGGCACTCAATCACCCGAACTGGAGCATGGGCAGCAAGATCACGATCGACTCTGCCACGCTCATGAACAAGGGGCTTGAATTCATTGAGGCGCGCTGGCTGTTTGATCTGGCACCCGATCAGATCGAGATCGTTGTACACCGTCAGAGTGTGCTGCATTCCGCCGTCGTGTATCAGGATGAGTCGATGATTGGACAGATGGGCGTCCCGGATATGAAAATCCCGATCCAGTACGCGCTGCTCTATCCTGAGCGGCTCCCCTGCCCGACCAGACCGCTCTCGCTGACCGACTACGGCACACTGACCTTTGCACAGCCGGACTACGAAACATTCGACTGCCTGACCGCCTGCATTGAGGCGAGCAAAACCGGCGGCAGCGCCCCGGCGATTGCGAACGGCGCAAATGAAGCCGCCGTCGCGGCATTCCTTGCGCGGAAAATTCCGTTCCTGCGCATCGGCGAGCTCGTGAAAGCTGCAATCGCGCAGATCCCGTCCGCACCGCTCACCTGTTATGAAGATGTTGTTGCGGCTGACCGTGCCGCAAGAGCATTCGTCGCAGAGCAGATTGCATCATGAACGTGAAGAAACTGGCCATGCCCGTGGCCGCGGCAGTCATCTTCCTGTTCTGCATGATTCTGACGGAGCAGACCTTTGCACCGCCGTATGCGGTCAAAAGCGCCGTCAAGCTCGTACTGATCGTACTGCTAGTCTGTATCGGGACGAAGCTGTCCGGCGTCAGCATCAAGGACGGCATCCGCTTTCATAAAATGCAGCGCCCCGCCCCACTGATTGCCGTCAGTATCGCGGTCATTCCGGTTGTGCTGCTCGGATTCTTCCTGCTGCGGAATCAGCTGGATCTCCCGGCCATCCGGGAAGGACTCATGGCCAAGGAACAGCTCACGAAGCAGAACTGCCTGTTTGTGTTTGCGTATATCGCGCTGTGCAATTCATTTCTGGAGGAGGCCTTTTTCCGCGGCTTCCTGACAGAGCGCTTCCGGGAGGCAGGACTGAAAAAATACGGCGGCTGGCTCAGCGCACTGTGCTTCGCGCTCTATCACATCGGGATTGTGGACAGCTGGCTCAGCCCGCCGATGCTGATTCTTTGCATTGTGATGCTGTTTAACGCCGCGCTGTTCCTGCAATGGATCTGCGACCGTTTCGGCAGTGTCAGGGCAAGCTGGCTCGTACACGGCTGCGCGAATCTCGCGATCAATTCCGTCGGAATCCTGCTGATTTATTTTCTCTGATCCGGCGCAGATTTTTACACGGTTTTCACATTCCGGTTCCGGATCTGCCATCATTTGCGGGTATCATAGAATCGGCCTGATCCGCAAATGAAACGAAAGGACTTTACTGAACATGAACATCATTACCATCATCGTCGCAATTCTCTGCTTCGGCATCATCATCATGATCCATGAGGCGGGACATTTCTTCGTCGCAAAAAAAAGCGGCATCCGCGTGCTGGAGTTTTCCGTCGGCATGGGTCCCGCAATCATCTCCAAACAGAAAGGTGAAACCAAGTATTCCCTGCGCGCATTGCCGATCGGCGGCTACTGCGCCATGGAGGGGGAGGACGACAGCAGCGACGATCCCAGAGCGTTCCGCAAGGCACCGGTCTGGAAGCGGATGCTCGTGACGGTCGCAGGCGCGACCATGAACCTGATCCTCGGACTGCTCCTCATTTTCGTGTTTATCTGCCTGGACGATGCAATCACCTCCACCACCGTTGCAGACTTCTTCACGAATGATGCAGGCGAAACGGTTTCCGCCTCCGCGGAGTGGCTCAAACCGAACGACCGCATTCTTTCTATCAACGGTCTGCGGGTCTTCACCTGGATGGATATCGGCTATGCGCTGCAAAATGACGACTGCGAAACCTTTACGGTTGTCGTCGAACGTGAAGGACAGAAGGTCACGCTGGAAAACGTGAAGTTCTATAACAGCGAAAACGGCAGGATGTATGATTTCCGCGTATTCGGGCTGAAAAAGACACCCGGGAACGTCCTGAGCTATTCCGGCCGGCAGTTCGTATCAACGGCGCGTCTGATCTGGATTTCCCTGCGCGACCTGATCCGCGGAAAATACGGCTTCCATGATATGTCCGGCGTCGTCGGCATCGTGGATTCGACGGTCACCGAGGTAGAATCCCAGGAGAGCTTCCATGACAAGGCGATGCGGCTGATTGACCTGATGTCGTTCATTACGATCAATGTCGGCATCTTCAACCTGATCCCGTTCCCGGCTCTGGACGGCGGCAGACTGGTGTTCCTGATCATTGAAGCGATCCGCCGCAAGCAGATCCCCGCACATATCGAAGGCATGATCCACTTTGTCGGACTCGCGCTGCTGATGGTCCTGATGATTGCCGTCACCTTCCAGGATATTGCCAAGATTTTCCAGCGATGAAGCGGCTGAAATATAAGTGCCTGTTCAACGGAAGAAGCTGGCCGCTGATTGCGTCAGTCTTTGCAGCGATTGCCGGCTGGGGCTTTTCCGTCATGCATGGCTGGCCGGGTGAAATCACCCGCCTCCTTCTGCTGGCCGCGCCGCTGGCGGTACTGGCTGTCAGTTATCTCATCATACAGATTCCCACCCGCAAAGAACGCGCGCTGATTGCAAATTCGAATTATCCGCTCTGGGTTCCGGCAGACCCGCGTGTCATACGCTGTGTCCGGGATGAGAAAGAGCACTTCAGCAACGACATGATCCGCGCACTCTATTGTATCGGCGCCGTTGCAGTCGCCTGTCTGGTTCCCGTCAAAAGCAGCGTACCGAATTTCGGGGCAGCGATTGTCTTCGCATTCCTCGGCGGATGCGTGCTTGCCGCGGATATATGGCTGCGGAGCAGATGGAAGTCGATTGATCAGAGCGCCGTCATGACGATCATTCCGATCGACCACATGTACGACATCGTGCAAACCCGCGATAAAGCCCTGAGAGGAACGGAATACCGTAAATCTCTCCGTAAATACGCGGTCTTTTATCTGCCGGACGGAAGATATGTTCTGCCCCTCGGCCAAAATGCAGGCTATGTGAAAGGGCTCTACATTGTACAGTATAACGGGATGCTGACATATATCCCGGCCTATGAATCAAAACCGGAGGATTACACGCAATGAAAGCACTGCTGAACGCACCGTTTGTCCGCCGCATCACAAACCATCTCACCAACGAGGATGAGGAAGCCATCGCGGCTGCCGTGATTCCTGCATCCGAGCCTGCCGAGCCCGAGCTGATTGCCGCCTTCCGCGGACAGCAGACGGCTGAGCGCACCGTCATGCTCCAGGCCCTCCCGATTGCTGCGGCCGCACTGATTCCGGGCTTCGTCACACATTCTGTCAATTACTGTCTGGCCGTCGGCATCACTATTCTTGTGCTGCTGATCATGCTGTTTGTGGTGCATAAGCGCTGCCAGATCAGCGAGGATGCCGAAAAGATGATCCTTCCCGTTCATCATATAGAGGGGAGCGGTTCCCGCGATTATGCGATCTGCTATCTGCCGGACGGCAAATACCGGATCCGCTGCGAGCAAAATCAGCACAATCCCGCAGAGGCTGTGATTCTGCGCTCCAACGGTCAGACCTACTGCAAGCTCAGAGGAAAGGAAAAGCAATCATGAGAAAACTGCATCCGGTCAAGGTCGGCAGCTGTCTGCTGGACGGCAGTCATATTTACATCCAGTCGATGCTGAACACCCGTTCAGACGACATCGAAGGCTCTGTTGCACAGGCGAAGAAGCTGGAGGCAGCAGGCTGCGAAATCATCCGCGCCGCGATTCCGAACACGGAGGCCGTTGCGCTGATTCCCGCGATCAAGGAGGCGGTTTCGATCCCGCTGGTCGCGGACATTCATTTTGATTATAAGCTGGCGCTCGCTGCGGCGGACGCGGGCATTGATAAAATCCGGATCAACCCGGGCAATATCGGTTCCATGGACCGCGTCAAGGCTGTCGCGGACAAGTGCCGCGAAAAGCACATCCCGATCCGCATCGGCGTGAACTCCGGCTCGCTGGAAAAGGATCTGCTGGCGAAATACGGCGGCCCGACGCCGCAGGCCATGGTCGAAAGCGCACTGAATCATGCAAAGCTGCTTGAACAATTTGATTTCAGCGACATTGTCATCTCGATCAAATCCTCCGATGTGCAGAATATGATTGCCTGCTACCGTCTGGCCGCAGAACAGTGCAGTTATCCGCTGCACCTCGGCGTCACCGAGGCGGGCACCGCGCGCATGGGACTGATCAAGTCTGCGGCAGGCATCGGCTCGCTGCTCTGCGACGGCATCGGCGAAACGATCCGCGTGTCCCTGACGGCAGATCCCGTCGAGGAGATCTACGCTGCACAGGATATTCTGAAAGCAATCGGCAAGCGCGGCGGCGTGCAGCTGGTTTCCTGTCCGACCTGCGGCAGAACACGCATTGATCTGATCTCCGCGGCAAAGGCTGTCGAGGAAGCGCTGCGCGGATGTGAGAAAAATATCAAGGTCGCGGTCATGGGCTGTGTCGTCAACGGTCCCGGTGAAGCGAGAGAAGCCGACATCGGCATTGCGGGCGGCGACGGCTGTGCCGTGCTGTTCAAGGGCGAGCAGATCCTCGGCAAGGTGCCGGAATCCGAAATCGTCCCGGCGCTGCTCGCAGAGATTGAAAAGCTGTAAACAGCATATACAGATAGACAACAAAACGATACCATGAAATAAACGGAGGCTCCGCATGAGAAGAAACGACCGTGCCGTCACCGATCCGGCGGAAATTGAAGCGTTCCTTGCAAAGGAGCAGATCCTCCGCATCGCCTTTTATGATGACGGTGAACTTTATATTGTGCCTGTCAATTACGGTTACTGCACAGAAAACGGCAGATACCGCTTTTATTTTCACGGTGCAAAGGCCGGACGGAAATATTCGCTTGCGCAGGCAGCGCCGAAGGTCGGCTTTGAGCTGGACGGGCAGTATGCGCTGATCTCTGCGGAGAGCGGCTGCGGGCATTCCGCGGTATACCGGAGCATCATCGGCACCGGAACGCTGCATCTTGTTGCAGACCCGGACGAGCAGCTTGCCGGTCTGCGCTGCATCATGAAGCAGGCCGCCGGCAAAGCGGACTGGGAATTTGATCCCGCCGTCACCGCGAAAACGGCCGTGTTCCGTCTGGATGCGGAACAGCTCACCTGCAAGGCGAAAGCATAACCCCCGAACTGACCGACGAAGGGAATGGTATCCATATGCAGACACTGCGCGAATTTTTGCGTGAATACGCAGTTAAGCTCCCTGAGAACGTGCTGGAAGGCAAAATCCGGCGCGTTCTTTCCAACCGTGAGCGGAGCAAGCTGTATTTTGAAACAGAATACCCGGCGCCGCTGCCGTTTGCCCAGCTCTCTGAAACGGAGAACGAGCTTGCAAACCGGCTGGAGCTCGGGAGCTGCCGCATCCTCTGCCGGTATCCTGCGGAGAGCTTTTCCGCAGAGGTGCTGCCGGAGCTTTTTCTGACGCTGCGGCGCGAGCTCCCGATGATCAACGGCTTTCTGGAGGACGCAGGGCTCGAGCTGAAAGACGGCGTGCTCTCAATTACACTGATGCACGGCGGTGCGGAGATCCTGGAGCAGACGCATTTCCGCGAGGAGCTTGCGCGCGCCGTCCACACGATTTTCTCTGTGCCGCTGACTGTACAGTTCGCCGGGGATCATCTGCATGTGACCGCCGAGGAGCAGTCGCAGATGCAGTCAGAGGTGCTGGCTGCCCTGCCGCCGGAGCAGCGGCGGCTTCCGCAGGAACCGCAGCCCGTGGAAACACCGGTCTTTTCCGCACTGACACAGCTGACGCCCGATGCGGAGCCCGTCACGCCTGACCGCCCCGACAAGGAATCCCTGAATGTGCTCTACGGCAGAGTGATCAAGGAAAAGCCGGTCACGATCGGCAGCGTCGTGCAGCAGATCGGCATGGGCATGGGCGGAAAAGCAGCCAAATTTGCGATCACCTGCGAAGTCTTTGCCAAGCCGGAATCCCGTGTGCTCAAAAACGGCAAGACGCTGCTGACCTTCCCGGTCACGGATTACACCGGCAGCCTGCTCGTCAAAATGTTCCTGGATGAGGAAAAGCTCAAGGATTTCCCGTCCGGCGACCTCAAAAAGGGCACTGCGCTGATGATCTTCGGCACAGTCGAATACAGCGACTACGACCGCGACATCACGATGAAGCCCAACTCCATCAACAGCTACAAGGCGGAAAAGCGCACCGACGATGCGCCGGTCAAGCGCGTGGAGCTGCATCTGCATACCAACATGTCGGCGATGGACGCTGTCACCTCTGCGGAGGCACTCGTCTGCCGCGCACATGACTGGGGACACCGTGCGATCGCAATCACCGACCACGGCGTTGTGCAGGCGTTCCCGGAGGCGATGAATACCGCCGCAAAATGGAAGGATTTCCGCGTTATTTACGGCTGCGAGGCCTATGTTGTCAATGACCTTGAACGAATCGCTGTCATAGATCAGGACGATCCGCGCACCCCGCAGGATGAGGTCATCGTATTCGACGTGGAAACGACCGGCCTCTCCCCGCAGCATGACCGTCTGACTGAGATCGGCGCGGTCAAGATCCGCGGTATGCGCATCATCGACAGCTTTGATACCTTTGTGAATCCGGAGCGTGAGATTCCGCAGTTCATTCAGGAGCTGACGCATATCACACAG
>JAFZBC010000265.1:0-2734 GCA_017561965.1 Oscillospiraceae bacterium | reverse complement strand
TGTGCGGCAGATGCTCTGCGGCCGTTTCGCTGTCCCGGAGCGTTGCAGCGATTTCCGCAAGCTGACTGTGCGTATGCAGGGCGATGGCGTCGTACAGGCGGTTCTGCGTTTCGTAGCGTGTACGCTCCGCGGTGACGGCGTTCTCCTCCTCGATCAGCTCGTTTTCCTCCTCGATGCGCTCGTTCATGTCCTCGAGCCGCAGATTCAGCCGCCGGATCGCGGAAACATCCTCCGTCCATGTCATGCTGCCGCCGAGGATCGGTTTGCCGCGGACGAGCAGATAGGCATTGGAAGCGCGGTCAAAGCTGGCCTCGGACGCGTAGCGCACGGCGCCGGTGCTGTCTTTCAGCTCCGCATTGATATGCGAGAGGCGGAACAGCTCGCGGTAGCCGGTGTTTGTCTGGAGCAGCCCGATGATCGAGCAGCCGTGCCAGCAGCCGATAAAGATCAGCGAAAAGGCAGACTGCACATTGAACAGCCTTACGCCGTGAAAGGACGGCGTTCCGCCGCTGATGACATACCACGCGAGCAGCAGTGCGCCGATGCCGGAGAGCAGAACCGGGATATACCATTTTGCGCGGCATTTGGACAGACGGCAGCGGTAGAGCATCACTGCAAATGCGCCGTAGCCGAGCACCAGCGACCAGATGACGAGCAGCACGTAGCACCATCCGTGTCGGTAGCTGCCGTCCGGCTCAATGATGAGCAGTGCGCGGTGTTTGTCATTCAGCATGAAGAAGATGCTGAGCAGCAGCGCACAGACGCGAAGGATATGGACATGCTTCGGCAGATGCTCGTGCTCCTCCGTACCGATGCAGAGTGCCGTCTGATAGGTCATCAGCGGGACGATGCAGAACGGGATATAGTAAAGGTACCAGAAATAGCGCACGGCCGTCCCGGAATACGCGAAGAACATGTACTTGCACATGCGTGCGACGAACAGTGCGGTCAGCGCGTAGCTGATGCCCAGCAGATTGCGCCGGATGCGCGGGTGAATGATCTGCCCGCGGATGTACTGCCCCCATGTGAAGCAGAGCAGACCGGAAATGAACAGTTCCGTATACCGGAAATGCGAGAACGTGTGCAGCAGGCTGAGGAAAAAGGAGCCCGCAAGATATAGGATGACAACAAGAACATAGGTCAGGGCGTGCTTCCGGATTCCGGGCATCGGAACACCTCCTTTTTGCGATTTGTGAATATTGCACAGAATCAATGCGAATTTTTTACTGAGAATTCACGCGTCAGGTTCACTTTTGACCACTGACAAAATCTCAGAACTGTGCTATAATAGATTCAGCGGGAAACATCCGGGGGAAAAAGCGGCCGGATCCGCAAAAGTGCAAAATATCCTAACTTACAGTATAACATGCCGCCGTTTGCTTTGTCAAGTGAGTGCAATATGATTACAAAAATGCAATATTTTCAGCGATGATCTCTCACGCAGAGAAAGCGGATTCATCGCGCAGAGATCCTTTTACCGGACAAGCTGAGCGCACCCTGAGGGGTGTGCTTTTTTTGTCTGCCGCCTGCTGTTTTCATATGAAAGGAAATGCCGTTAAATTCTTGACATTTTCGCACAGCTGTGCTATAATGAAAAAAATGCTGCTGCGGCGTGTTCAGCAGAAACCAGTAATGCGCACCGCTCCGGCCAGACGTCGGGGCGGTTTGCGATTTTGACGGAATTTTACTGCGATTACCCCGGTTTTCGGCGGATTACTGCGTATTCTTTAAGTAATATGGGGGTGATGGGGTGAAAAGCGATTCGCATCAGATCATAACCCGCGTCTATCAGGCCAAAACTGACAGCCGTGCTGCGGATGCGCTGATCGCATCCTATATGCCGTTCATAAAATCAGAGACTGCCAAATTTCTGAAGCGACCGCCCGATCCCAGCGATGACGAACTGAGCATCGCAATGTTTGCATTCTACGAAGCGATCAGAAGCTATGTAAAATCCCGCGGCGCGTTTCTCAATTATGCCGCGTTGCAGATCCGAAGCCGTCTGATTGACAATTACCGCCGCGAGGCACGGAATAAAGGTCAGATTTCGCTGGACAGCAGCGACGAGGAGCAGGCCGATCTGCTTGAAACCATTCCGGACGGTCACGACGAATATGAGGCGCATGAAATGCGCGAGGCGACCAGACAGGAGATCGAGGAGCTATCCGCTCAGATGACGGAGTTCGGCGTGTCCATGACCGATGTCGCGGACAATTCCCCGCGGCAGGGCAGAACCGTCGAAAGCTGCCGGAGAGCGATCGCCTATGCGCGGAGCCATCCGGATCTGCTGGAGGAGTTCCTCCGCACAAAGCGTGTTCCGATTGCAAGGCTTGCTGAGGGCGCGGCCGTAGACCGGAAATCGCTCGAGCGGCACAGACGCTATCTTGTAGCGGTGCTGCTCATCTGTACAAACGGGTATGAGATCCTGCGCGGACATATTATGCAGGTTCTGAAAGGGGGGTGCTGAGATGAAATATCTGGTGACGGAATGCCACGAGGGCTATGCTGTGCTCATGGATGAGCAGGCGGGCTTTGTCCACGCGGCGAATCTGCATTATCAGGTCGGGCAGACTGTGACGAATCCGATCCTGATGCAGGAGGCAGAACCGGAGCAGAAGCATATCACGATGAAAAAGCTGATGCCGTTCATGGCGGCAGCCGCCTGCATCGCAGTCGTTTCGGCGGCCGGGTTCCGGTATTATACACGGAATGTCAAGACGTATTCCGTTGTGCT
>JAFZBC010000264.1:0-1522 GCA_017561965.1 Oscillospiraceae bacterium | reverse complement strand
GCGCCCGGAGGGAAATGCCAGCGGGCGCTGCCCGCAGCCGCGAACAGCGGCGTGTACTTGGAAAGTTGGGAGAGCTCTGCAAATTACTCCCGGAGGGAAATGCCAGCGGGCGCTGCCCGCAGCCGCGAACAGCGGCGTGTACTTGGAAAGTTGGGAGAACTCTGCAAATTGCGCCCGGAGGGAAATGCAACGGGCGCTGCCCGCCCGGAGGGAAATGCAACGGGCGCTGCCCGCCCGGAGGGAAATGCCAGCGGGGGGCTCCCCGCCCGCTTACCAGATGTCGTCTTCGAGGTTTTCGGGGATGCAGGGTGTCATGGCCGCGATTGCGCATTCAATCTGCGAGGCGTCCGGTTCCTTCGTCGTGATGCGCTGGATCCACAGACCCGGCGCGGACAGAATCCGCGTAAATACATTGTCATACCGCCCCGCCAGACGGATCAACTCATAGCTGACGCCCATGATCAGCGGGAGCAGCACCAGTCCGAACAGCACACGCTGCCAGACGATCTTGTACGGGTTGAAGCAGCCGAAGAAAATGCTGATCAGCAGCACCAGGAAAATGAAGCTGGTGCCGCAGCGCGGATGGAACCGCACCTGCTTCTTCACATTTTCAACGGTCAGCGGGAGCGCCGCCTCAAAGCAGGCGATCGTCTTGTGCTCCGCGCCGTGGTATTCATAGGTGCGGCGGATGCTCTTCATCAGCCCCGTCACCCACATATATGCAACAAACAGAATGATCTTGACCAGACCTTCCGCGCAGGATTTGATGATGCGGTTGTCGGTCAGCGGCTTGATGAACGACACGATCAGACGCGGCAGATACAGGAACAGGCCGAACGCGATCACCACGCCGATGACCATGGCGATCACCATGAGAATGTTGAAGATCTTGTCCCCGAGCTTTTCGTCCAGCCACTTTTCCAGCTTGGACGGCTCCTCGTAATCGTAATTCTCCGACGCCTTTTTCAGGTATTCCCAGCGCTTTTTGATCGTTTCGGCATCCGGCGCGCCGAGGGGCTGATAGCTTTTATCCTCTTTGGCCTTTTCCTTGTCGATCTTCCCGCGCTCTTCCGTCAGCCATGTGCCGAATTTCTTGTAGGCCTCGTCCTCGGAGAGCTTGTCGATCTTCTCATGCTTTTTCCATGCGCAGAAATCGTCCACTTCCTCGTCATACTGCTTTTCCGCGGCCTTCATCATGCAGCGGTAGCCGTCCACCATGGACATGACGAAATTGACGCAGCCGCGTACCAGCGGAATGCGGTTGTACCACTTCCGCACAATGCGCTGCTTGCCGGTTTTCGGATCGGTTTCAAAGGATGCGGGCAGATCCCATGTTTCCAGGTCGATCTCCCCGTTCGGGAGGCGGCAGGCCATTGCACCGCGGAATGCGCCCTTCATCATGACGCCCTCGATCAGTGCCTGTCCGCCGATCTTCGATTTATGTGCAAATTCTGCTTTGGCAGCTGCCTGCTGCTCTTTTTCAGAAAGCTGTGTTGTTTGTTCCGGCAAAATAATCTTCCTC
>JAFZBC010000263.1:0-3467 GCA_017561965.1 Oscillospiraceae bacterium | reverse complement strand
GGGGACGCCCTGCGATAGAGGGCGTCCCCTGAAACGGAACGCTATCGACAATAAAAAGCGGTGCCGATCCTTGTGACCGGCACCGCTTTCTGTTTGCCTGATTAAGACTGCTGTGCGTACTTCTTGGGGTGGAGAATTTCATCCCAGGAAACATTCTTCATCGAAACCGTGTTGTTGACGTAATATTTCAGGATGAACTGTGCGTCACTGACCGTGACCTCACCGTCTGCATCGACGTCCGCGATCGGATACAGTTCTTCGCCGAAGCGTCCGGTTTCCATGCCTGCGACCTTGGTTTCCACGTAATGCAGCAGAACGATCTGTGCGTCCGCGCTGGAAACATCACCGTTTCTGTCGATGTCACCGAGCAGGCCGACGACCACATTGCAGACGTAATCCGTGCCGCCGCAGGTAGCCGTAATCTTGGTGCTGCCGAAGCTGACAGACTCGACAAAGCCGTTCTCGTCAACCTTTGCGACCTCCGGATTCTCGCTCTTCCAGGTGACGACACCCTTGCTGTTGAACAGCGTCAGGTTGCAGTACTGGTTCGCGCCGGGCATGGTCACAGAGGTGCGGTTCAGCGCAGTCTTGCCCTCCTCAACCACGGTGACGCTGCCGTCGTAGAACGCGACGTCCAGCTTTTCGCCGTCGATGTCAACGACCTTGAGTACCTCATCGTTCTGACCCTCGTGATAGAAGTTGACGTTGAAGACTTCACCGGCCTTGGCGTCCGCCGGGATCTTGACGTTGAGATAAAGCAGCGCGTTGCCGTCCGTGGCCTTCATGACAGAAGCACCCGCATACGTGTAGGCCGGATGCTCCAGCTTGGTGTTGATCGTCGCCGCAGCTCTGTAAGCGTTGCCTTTCTCCAGCGAATCCAGCGTCAGTCTGCTGTCGAGATCGAAGAAGGCCTGATAGCCAGCCGTGCCGGTGTCGTTGAAGATATACACCGGAACCTGCACGGTATCGCCGGGCTTGCCGCAGACATCACCGATGATGTAATAGTGGCCTGCGTCTGCGATCTTGTAGGTATCGGTCCAGTCGGTTTCTGCCGCCGTTTCCTCCACATGAATGGTCAGCGGAACGGACTGGAAGCTCACGGCGGATTTGGATGCAGCTGCGGAACACGAGGAGCACTCCTCGACGGGCTTGGCAGAGTTGACGGTCTGCGCGTTGAAGTATTTTTCTTTGCGCACATCCAGCGTGTAGTCGCCTGCCGGGGTGTTCTTCGGAACCACCAGCTCAATATCGGCGAATGCGTTCTGATATGCCCAGTTCACATCCGAGTTCCAGGAAACGGTGCCGGCCTCGGCGGCTGCATCCGGGTTCTTTTCCGTGTTTGAAGAATATACCCAGGAAATATTCATTTTATCCGCATTGAAAATGTTCGCCAGCGATGTGCTGACATCGCCCTTGCTGCTGCTGTCGAAGCAGTACGGGCTGGAGAAGCTGCCCTTTGCCATATACAGACCGTAATTGCCGAACACGCCCTTTTCGTCGAGCTGGCCGTCATTGATCTGCATTTTCAGCTGGATGCCGTTGACGCCGGGATTTTCGGGGATATAGAGCTTGACCGGAACAGAGATATCTCTTGCTGCAATATCCTCAGCCTTGATGGAGAACTCGTTTTTGCCCTCGGCGCGGAATTCAAAGGTGAGCACCGGTTCTGCGGCAGACGCTGGCAGAGTTGCGGCTGTGCTGAGCAGTGTGCCCGTGCTCAGGCAGGAGGCCAGCAGAGCGGAAATGAGTTTTTTCATTTGCATGACGTAGATCCTTTCTGTGAATGGATTTGGGATGCGCAGTTATGAATCCGCAGTCCCCGCTGCGGTTTCATGCGGGGTATCATGACCCAGACCGTAGGTCAGGGTCAGCAGGCTGTCCGCGAGGTGTACGTTTTCGACCAGAATCGCGGGGTCCTCAAAATGGAGATCGCCGTGGCTGAAATTCCAGAACGCACGCACGCCGAGTGCGACCAGCTTTTTTGCGATCACGGGCGCAGCATTTTCCGGGACGCAGAGCACCGCAAGCTCCGGGTGCTCCTGGTGACAGAAGCCGGCCAGCGTATCGGTATGGTGAACGGGCATTCCGTCCACATCCCGCCCTGCCACGAACGGGTTGGAATCGAACAGGCCGATCAGCTCGCAGCCGCACTGCGGAAAGCTGACATGCGCGGCGATCGCTCTGCCGAGATTGCCCATTCCGATGAGAATGGTGCGCCGGTGTGCGGATACGCCGAGAATCTGCCCGATCTCGTCGCGGAGTGCGCGGACATTGTAGCCGTAGCCCTGCTGTCCGAAGCCGCCGAAGCAGTTGAGATCCTGCCGGATCTGCGAGGCGGTCATGCCCATTTGCTGCGACAGCTCTTTGGAAGAAATCCGGACGGTGCCCTTGTCAGCCAACTCACCGAGGAACCGGTGATAGCGCGGCAGACGCCGGATCACAGACGGAGAGATCTCCTGCTTTGACATCTCTGCGGCGCCTCCTTATTGCAGCTTTGCCGCAAGGCGCGTGCCGATCTCCTTCAGGAACTGCTCGGAGCTGACCTTCTGCTTGTTTTCCAGCGAGGAGAGCAGGAACAGGTCGCCTGTCATGATGCCTTCCTCAATCGTCTGAATGGTTGCGGCCTCCAGCTTGTCGGCAAAATCGCAGAGCGCAGGGATGCTGTCCAGCTCGCCGCGCTTGCGGAGGGCGCCCGACCATGCAAAGATCGTCGCAACGGAATTGGTGGAGGTTTCCTCCCCCTTGAGGTACTTGTAGTAGTGCCGCTGCACGGTGCCGTGCGCTGCTTCGTACTCATAGACGCCGGTCGGGGAAACCAGCACGGAGGTCATCATGGCCAGAGAGCCGTAAGCGGTCGAAACCATATCGGACATGACGTCGCCGTCATAGTTTTTGCACGCCCAGATGTAGCCGCCGTTGGAGCGGATGACGCGTGCGACCGCGTCGTCGATCAGGGTGTAGAAATACTCGATGCCCGCAGCCTCAAACTTCGCCTTATACTCATTTTCGTATATTTCGCTGAAAATATCCTTAAATCTGTGATCGTACTGCTTGGAAATCGTATCCTTGGTTGCGAACCACAGATCCTGTTTGCTGTCCAGCGCATAGTTGAAGCAGGATCTTGCAAAGCCTGCGATCGAGTTATCGCGGTTGTGCAGGCCCTGAATGATGCCGTCATCGGTGAATTCGTGAATCAGCTGACGGGTTTCGTTGCCGTTTTTGTCCGTCCAGACAAGCTCAGCTTTGCCGCCGCCCTTGACCTGCATTTCGGTGTTCTTGTAGACATCGCCGTATGCGTGACGGGCAATCGTGATCGGCTTGGTCCATGTCGGGATGTAGGGCGTGATGCCCTTGACGAGGATCGGCGTGCGGAACACGGTGCCGTCCAGAATGGCACGGATCGTGCCGTTCGGGGATTTCCACATCTCGGAGAGATTGTATTCCTCAACACGGGCGGCGTTCGGGGT
>JAFZBC010000262.1:0-2419 GCA_017561965.1 Oscillospiraceae bacterium | reverse complement strand
CGCTGCTCGGCATCTGCCTCGGGATGCAGATGCTGTTTGACCGTTCCGACGAGAACGGTGACTGCGACGGCCTCGGGCTGATTGCGGGCGAGGTACACCGCATCCCATCCCAAAACGTGATTATTCCGCATATGGGCTGGAACGAGCTGGTCATCACTCAGGACAGCCCGCTGCTGAAAGATATTGAAACGCCTGTATATACGTACTTTGTGCATTCGTATCAGGCGTTCTGCGATGATCAGAATATCATCGCGTACTGTGACTACGACGGAAAAATTCCTGCGCTGGTCACGGACGGCAAATTTGTATTCGGTGCGCAGTATCACCCGGAGAAATCCGGCGAAAAGGGCTTGCAGATGCTGCGGAATTTTGAGGAGTTGGCAAAATGATCATCTTTCCGGCAATCGACATCATCGGCGGACAGTGCGTCCGGCTTGTCAGAGGCGATTATGCGACAGCCTCCAAGGTCGCGGAGGATCCGCTGGAAACCGCAAGGCAGTTTGAGGCGGCCGGTGCGGAGTGGATCCACATGGTCGATCTGGACGGTGCAAAGGCCGGATATCCGGTCAACACGGAGATCTACAAAAGCATCGCGCAGAACACGAATCTCAAGGTCGAGGTCGGCGGCGGCATCCGCACGCTGGATACCATTCAGGCGTATCTGGATCTCGGGATCGCGCGCGTGATCCTCGGCTCAGTCGCGCTGAAAAATCCGCAGCTCGTCGCTGACGCGGTCGCGCGGTTCGGCGCGGAGAAAATCGTTGTCGGGATCGACGCGAAAAACGAGATGGTTGCGACGGAAGGCTGGCTGGAAACCAGTGAAGTGCATTATATTGACCTGGCAAAAAAGATGATCGAAGCCGGTGTCAGAACCTTTATCTTTACCGATATTTCCAAGGACGGCACGCTATCCGGCGTCAATGCGGATCAGCTCCGCAGGCTGGCGGAGGCGACGGCTGGTCAGTGCAATATTGTCGCAAGCGGCGGCGTTCATACGATTGAGGATATCCGCATCTGCCGCGACCTCGGGCTTTACGGCACCATCGCGGGCAAGTCGCTCTATCAGGGCACGCTGGACCTCAGCGAGGCAATCAAGGAGGCGGATACGCTGCAGATCCGTCCCATGTGTATCGACGATTACGATGCGCTGTATGCGATGTGGGTCGAATGCCAGAACGGACTGAACAATCTGGACGACTCCCGCGAAGGCGTTGAAAAATATCTGAAGCGCAATCCGGCAACCTCCTTTGTGGCGGTTGAAAACGGCGTACTTGCGGGCGCAATCCTCTGCGGACACGACGGCCGCCGCGGGTATATCCAGCACATGTCTGTATCTCCGCTCTACCGGAGAAAGGGCATTGCGCACAAGCTGGTTGCGCGTGCGCTCAGGGCATTGAAAGCCGAGGGCATCAACAAGGTCGCGCTGGTCGCGTTCAGCAAAAATGCAGTCGGCAATGCATTCTGGGAGGCAGAGGGCTTCTCGCTGCGGGATGACCTCAACTACCGGAATCTGGCGCTTGCAGACATGACGCGGCTTGATCCGGATTACTGCTAAAGGAGAGCAATATGCTTGCAAAAAGAATTGTTCCGTGCCTGGATGTGCGGCACGGCAAGGTTGTCAAGGGCGTGAACTTTGAGGGCGTGAAGGACGTCGGGGATCCGGTCGCGTGTGCGGCCGAATACAACCGGCAGGGCGCTGACGAGATCGTGTTTTATGATATTGTTGCGTCCCATGAGGGGCGCGGCACGTTCCTGGACGTTGTCCGCGAAACGGCGAAGCAGGTGTTTGTCCCGCTGACGGTCGGCGGCGGCATCTCCTCGGTGGAGGACATGCGTCAGACGCTGCGTGCGGGTGCGGATAAGATCAGCATCAACTCCGCTGCGGTCAAGAATCCGCAGCTGATTTCCGACGGCGCGGAGATCTTCGGCTCGCAGTGCATCGTGGTCGGCATTGACGCCAAGCGCGACGGCAAAGGCGGCTATACGGTCTACGCGAACGGCGGCCGCATTGATATGCATGTCGATCTGCTGAAATGGGTCGAGGAGATCGAACAGCGCGGGGCAGGAGAGATCTGCCTGAACTCGATCGACACCGACGGCGTCCGCGGCGGCTTTGACCTTGAAATGCTCAAGGCGGTCTGTGCGCGTGTGCGCATCCCGGTGATCGCATCCGGCGGCGCGGGCAAGCTGAGCGACTTTGCAACGGTCTTTCAGGAAACGGATGCGACGGCGGCACTTGCGGCTTCACTGTTCCACTTCGGGGAGCTGACGATCCCGCAGGTCAAGGCGGACTGCCGCAGCAAGGGCATCCCGATGCGGTGATGAAGCACCCCAGAAAGCTGTTCGGCGGCATCAGCATGCGCTGGCCGCGCGTTATCCTGTTTGCGGTCGGTTCTGCGGTATGGTCGGCGGTGCTCCT
>JAFZBC010000261.1:0-3148 GCA_017561965.1 Oscillospiraceae bacterium | reverse complement strand
CACCTTCAAGGCGGTCGGCTACCCCGAGGACATCGCCGAATACTACAGGCTCGGCGAATACGAGGGCTATTCGTGGACGGCTCACGGCCGTTATCCGACCAACACGCCCGGCTGGTGGGGCGGTGCGCATCCGTTCTGCATGCTCGATTATTCGATCGTTCACAACGGCGAGATCTCGTCCTATGACGCAAACCGCCGCTTCATTGAAATGTACGGCTACAAATGTACCTTGCAGACCGATACCGAGGTCATCACCTATATCGCGGACTATCTGCTCCGGCGTCAGGGCCTGACGCTGGACGAAATGGCCGCAGTCATCGCGGCGCCGTTCTGGTCCACGATTGAAGGAAAGCCCGAGGCGGGTAAGGAGAAGTACACCTATCTGCGGACGGTATTTCCGAGCCTGCTGGTCACCGGCCCGTTCTCGATCATCCTCGGATTTGAGGGCGGCCTGATGGCGCTGAACGACCGTCTGAAGCTGCGCTCCATGGTTGTCGGCGAGCAGGACGATATGGTCTATATTGCAAGTGAAGAAGCGGCGATCCGCGTGATGGCGCCTGATATCCGGAATATCTGGTCGCCTGCCGGCGGCGAGCCGGTCATTGTTCGGGTAAAGGAGGGAGCATTTTGAATTTCTATCCGGAATTTGAGGTTGTGCGCAATGACAGCCGGTGTATCCGCTGCCGCGTCTGTGAACGGCAGTGTGCCAATGAAGTGCATTGGTTTGACGAGGACGGCAAGGTCATGCTCTCCGATGAATCGAAATGCGTGAACTGTCAGCGCTGTGTGACGCTGTGTCCGACCAGAGCGCTGAAAATCGTCAAGAGTGACTGCCGTCTGCGTGAAAACGCAAACTACTCCGATCAGACGATCAAGGAGATCTACCGCCAGGCGGAAACCGGCGGCGTGCTGCTCTCGTCGATGGGCAATCCGAATCCGCTGCCTGTTTACTGGGACAAGATCCTGATCAACGCCTCACAGGTGACAAACCCGCCAATCGATCCGCTGCGTGAGCCGATGGAAACGCGCGTGTTCCTCGGCAAGAAGCCGGAGCACATCACACGGAATGCGGACGGCTCGCTGGATACAAAACTCGCGCCGCAGCTGTCGCTCAGCATGCCGGTCATGTTCTCGGCCATGAGCTACGGCTCCATCAGCTACAATGCACATGCATCGCTCGCAAGAGCAGCAACTGCGCTCGGCATCTACTATAACACCGGCGAGGGCGGTCTGCACGAGGATTTCTACAAATACGGAAAGAACACGATCGTACAGGTCGCGTCCGGACGCTTCGGCGTGCATAAGGATTATCTCGAAGCCGGTGCGGCGATCGAGATCAAGATGGGACAGGGCGCAAAGCCGGGTATCGGCGGACATCTGCCGGGTACCAAGGCGGTCGGCGACGTTTCCAAGACGCGCATGATCCCAGAGGGCAGCGATGCCATCTCCCCTGCCCCGCATCACGATATTTATTCGATCGAGGATTTGCGGCAGCTTGTGTACTCGCTGAAAGAAGCGACGGAATACCGTCTGCCGGTCATCGTCAAGGTCGCGGCGGTGCATAATATCGCGGCGATCGCAAGCGGCATTGCGCGTTCCGGTGCGGATATCATCGCAATCGACGGCTTCCGCGGCGGTACCGGTGCGGCACCGACCAGAATCCGCGACAACGTCGGCATTCCGATCGAGCTGGCGCTTGCTGCGGTCGATAAGCGGCTGCGCGATGAGGGCATCCGCAACAATGTTTCGATCATCTGCGGCGGCTCGGTACGCTCGGCAGCGGACGTGGTCAAGGCGATCGCGCTCGGCGCGGATGCGTGCTACATCGCAACGGCGGCATGTCTTGCAATGGGATGTCATCTCTGCCGGAGCTGCCACACCGGCAAGTGCAACTGGGGCATCGCAACGCAGCGCCCCGATCTCGTCAAGCGCCTGAATCCGGATATCGGTTCGCAGCGGCTGATCAATCTGATGGACGCATGGCGGCATGAGATCAAGGAACTGATGGGCGGCATGGGCATCAATTCGATTGAAGCGCTGCGCGGAAACCGCCTGATGCTGCGCGGTGTCGGTCTGACTGAAAAAGAGCTTGAGATCCTCGGTATCTCTCATGCGGGCGAGTAAGGCGGGGTGTGAAGTATGAAACGAATCTATGTGAAAGAGGAATGGTGCCTCGGGTGCCATTTGTGCGAATATAACTGCGCCTTTGCCAATTCCGGCATGACCGATATGGTCAAGGCACTGCGCGGCAAGGAGATCCATCCGCGCATTCAGGTCGAACAGGACGAAAACGGCATCACCTATGCGGTATCCTGCCGTCACTGCAAGGATCCGCTCTGCGTGAAAAGCTGCATTGCAGGCGCGATCTCGATTCAGGACGGCGTGGTTTCGATCGACCATAACAAATGCGTCGGCTGCCTGACCTGTGTGCTGGTATGTCCCTACGGCGCAGTTGTGGAAGATGAAAACGGCGCGGCACAGAAGTGCGAGCTGTGTATGAAGAACAGCTGCGGTGCGCCCGCCTGTGTCAAGGGCTGTCCGAACGCAGCGATTGTATATGAGGAGCGGGGTGAAGCAGAATGAAGCGTTATGTAATCATCGGAAACGGTGTTGCGGCGGCCGGCTGCATCGAAGGCATCCGTTCGGCCGATCCGGCGGGCAGCATCACGGTCATTTCCGCAGAACAGCATCCGGTCTACTGCCGTCCGCTGATCTCCTATTATCTGGAACAGAAAACGGATTTGCAGCGCATGAATTACCGCGGCGAATCGTTCTATGCGGATCACGGCGCAGCGGTGCTGTACGGCCGCACAGCCACTGAGATCAACGCAGATACAAAGCAGATCGTTCTCGATAACGGCGACAGCATCGCATATGACGCGCTCTGCTGCTGCACGGGCTCTTCACCGTTTGTGCCGCCGATGGCCGGGCTTGATACGGTTGAAAACAAGTTCAGCTTCATGACGATCGACGATACGCTTGCACTGGAACAGGCCGTCACGCCGGAGAGCAGAGTTCTGATCATCGGCGCCGGTCTGATCGGTCTGAAATGTGCGGAGGGCCTGCACAGCCGTGTGAAATCCATCACGGTCTGCGACCTTGCGCCGCGTGTGCTCTCGTCGATTCTGGATGACAAATGCGCCGCGAT
>JAFZBC010000260.1:0-1663 GCA_017561965.1 Oscillospiraceae bacterium | reverse complement strand
TGCCGTCCTTGACTTCAATGTCGGTGCGCTTGCCGTCTGCGCCGACAGCGGTCGTATAGGTCACGGCAGGTTCTGCGGTTGCACCGGATACGGTGGTTCCGGCAGCGGAAACAGTCGTCGTGACAGCCGGTGCAGCAACCTTGACCTTGACCTCCGCATAGATCTTCGGATTGCTGACCGATGTGACGCGGACAGTGCAGTTGCCGACGCCGACCGGCTTGATCCGGCCGATGTTGTCAACGGTTGCAACGGCGTTGTTGGAGGATTCCCACTTTTCGGAAACATCCTTCGCATCGGCAGGCTCCATGGTTACAAGCGGCATGACGGTGTCATCACCGACCTTCATCACGGCCTCGTAGAAGGACAGCTTGATGCCGGTGACCTTGCCGGGGGCTTCTGTCGTGACCGTCGTCACGGTTGTCTGCATCAGGGTGATGGTATCAGCGGTCGTATATGTCACCTCCGAATCGGCGGTGGTGACCGCGCCTGTCGTATCGGTCATGCTGACATCGGCTGTCGGCGGGGTGTTGCTGTTCGTGTTCAGCCCGTCCTTGCCCTTGGCGTGAATCAGCCAGATGCCGCCGCCGATTCCGGCGACTGCAAGCAGCAGCAGGCCGACCAGCGGCGCGGATACTGCGGATTTCTTCTTCCGTTTTTTCGGAGCAGGTCTGCGTCCGTTCGGTGCGGGCGCGGGTCTGCGTCCGGCATTGGGATTGCGGCTGCCGTTTGCGGGACGGCGGCCGTTCGGATTATATCTTTGCTCAGCCATTTTTGTTTCCTTTCTGTTTGATAACCGGGATATTTTGCGTACCTTTTTATTATATCACACTCTTTTCAAAAAAGCAATGGGATACCAAAATTCTTCATACTAATGTAATATATAGTATCTTCAACTTTTTGAAACTGTTTTTGCCGTATTGCGGCAATATATTCCTATTTTCGCGGACGTCCCGGGAGCAGCTCCCGGAATTATCCTATGCGGTGCGTGCGGTTTGTGTGCGCCGGATCATGCACCGGTAATCGTTCCGCCGCCCAGCAGCATCTCTCCGTCATAGCAGACGGCGGCCTGTCCTGCGGTAATGGCGCGCTGCGGCTCGTCAAAGCGGAGCACGGCGGTATCCTGTCCCGTAAAGGTCAGCAATGCGGGCTGCGCCGGGTGCCGGTAGCGGATTTTCGCCTGACAGCGCACGGGTTCTGCGGGCGGATCCCCCGCCGTCCAGCTGACGTTTTCCAGCGTACAGGTATCGGAAAACAAATCCGCATTGTCCCCGATAATGACACGGTTCCCGGGAACGTCCAGTCCGCAGACATAGGCAGGCTTGCCGACCGCAATGCCCAGACCGCGCCGCTGCCCGACCGTGTAATGAATCAGTCCCTGATGCTGCCCGATGACATTGCCGTGCAGATCAACGAAATCGCCGGGCGCCGGATGCACACCGCTCTCCCGTTCGACCACGCGCGCATAGTCGCCGTCCGGCACAAAGCAGATGTCCTGAGATTCCTGCTTATGCGCAGTGACAAAGCCCTGCTCCTCCGCGATTGCACGCACCTGCGCCTTGGTCAGTCCGCCGAGCGGCAGATACACATGCGCGAGCTGCTCTGCCGTCAGCATGTAAAGCACGTAGCTCTGATCCTTGGCGGGATCGGCGCCCCGCATCAGGCG
>JAFZBC010000033.1:0-7299 GCA_017561965.1 Oscillospiraceae bacterium | reverse complement strand
GTATGCGGAGGAGGTCGTCATCTCCTACGACAGCGACGCCGCCGGTCAGAACGCGACCGTCAAGGCAGTCAATCTGCTGCGCGCCGTCGGCCTGCGCCCGAGAATCCTGCATATGCATGATGCGAAGGATCCCGACGAATATATCAAGAAATTCGGGCCAGCCTATTTCCGGAAGCTGCTGGAGGAGGCTGACGATGCCGTCACCTATGAGCTGCAAAGATGCCGGGACGGCACCGATGCTGCAACCGAGGACGGCGCGATCACCGCGCTGCATAAAGCAGTCGGCGTGCTTGCGGGCATCGAAAACGAGCTTGACCGCAATGTGTATCTCTCAAAGCTCGCCAAGGATTACGAAATCCCCACGGAGGTTCTGAAAGCACAGGTCGAGCAGGAAATCAGAAAGCGCAGAAAGAACGAGAAGAAGCAGTCATGGACTGCGCTGAAATCCGCGCCGATGCTCCCGGATCCGGTCAATCCGGAGGCCACCGCCAAGCGGCAGGAGGCAAAGGCCGAGGAGCAGATCCTCTGTTATCTGTTCCGGCAGCCGGACGCGCTGGAGGATGTCATGAAGCAGATCCGGCCGGAGGACTTCGCCACCGAACTGAACCGCAGGATCTTTCAGCATCTGGCGGACAAGCTCAGGCAGGGCTACACCTACGATCTCTCCCTCTTTTCTGACAGCTTCACGCCGGATGAAATGAGCAGGATCACCGGCATCGAGGTCATGCACGCCGAGCTGGACATCAGCCCGAAGGCCGTTCAGGACTGCATCCGCATCCTGAAAGCGCAGAAGCTCGCGCCCGCGCAGGCCGCGGATATGAACAACGATGACTGGCAGGCAAGGATGCAAAGCCTCGCAAAACAGAAACGATCATAAGCTGTGCCGCTGTTCCCGCAGCGGCTGACAGAACGGATATATGCCCGTTAGACTGCGCGGATTCCGCGCAAAGGAGGAAACCGAAAATGGCAGATGAAGAAAAGCGTCTTGACCAGATCCTTGAGAAGGCAAAGACAAGCGGAAAAATTACCATTGCCGAGGTGCAGGAGGCTTCCGAGAGCCTTGCTCTGGAGCCGGAGCACATCATGGAGCGCTGCTCAGCCATGCAGATCGAGCTGGTCGATGACGAGCTCTCGCTGGAGGACGCATCCGATCCCGCCGTATCCCTTGCCAATGACGAGATCTCCAATGATGACTCCGTCAAGATCTATCTGAAAGAGATTGGCAGAGTCGCACTGCTGACCACAGACGAGGAAACCGAGCTGGCGCGCAGACTGGCGGACAATCCGCAGGACGAGCCCGCACGGCAGCGCCTTGCCGAAGCCAACCTCAGACTGGTCGTCAGCATCGCAAAGAAATATGTCGGACGCGGCATGCAGTTCCTCGACCTGATTCAGGAGGGCAACATGGGTCTGCTGAAAGCGGTCGATAAGTTTGACTACACCAAGGGCTTCAAGTTCTCCACCTATGCAACATGGTGGATCCGGCAGGCGATCACCAGAGCGCTGGCCGATCAGGCGAGAACGATCCGCATTCCCGTGCATATGGTGGAAAGCATCACCAAGGTGAAGAAGGTTTCCAGCCAGATCCTGCACGAAACCGGACAGGAGGCAAGCCCCGAGGAAATCGCCAAAAAGCTCGAGATGCCCGTGGAAAAGGTGCTCGAGATCATGCGCATCGCACAGGATCCCGTTTCGCTGGAAACGCCGGTCGGTGAGGAGGAGGACAGCCACCTCGGTGACTTCATCCCGGACGATCAGGCGCCCTCTCCGGACGAGGCGGCCTCCAATGCCATGCTGAAGGAGCAGCTCAATGAGGTGCTCTCCACCCTGACAGAGCGCGAAGCAAAGGTCATGCGGATGCGCTACGGGCTGGAAAACGGCAGACAGCAGACGCTTGAGGACGTCGGAAAGGCGCTCGGGGTCACCCGTGAGCGCATCCGGCAGATCGAAGCCAAGGCGCTCCGGAAGCTCAAGCATTACAGCAGAAGCAAAAAGCTGCAAGGATATATTGACTGATGCAGGGTCACGGCTGCATCACGTCAGGCGCGGCAGACGCGCTGAACGCAAAGAACAGGCAGAAGGGTAAAGAAAGGGAGGAAACACAATATGGCAGCAGATAATCAGAAGGTCGATCAGCTTCTTGAACGGATCAAGCTCAGCGGAAAGCTCCCGCAGAATGAGCTGGACACCGCCTTTTCGGAGATGGAATTCACCGACGAGGAGATCAGCGCATTCTACGAGCAGTGCAACCTGCTGAATCTGGAGCTCGCGGACGAGGAGCTGCTGGACGACGATATCGAAACACGGCTCGCGGAGGAGGATGCAATGTCCCTGGAGGGCGGCTCCTCTCCGGACGACCCTGTCAAGATCTATCTCAAGGAGATCGGCCGCGTGCCGCTCCTGACACCCGAGGAAGAAACAGAACTGGCAAGAAGACTTGCCGACAACCCGAACGATCAGGCCGCGAAGAACCGCCTTTCCGAGGCGAATCTCCGTCTGGTCGTCAGCATTGCAAAGAAATATGTCGGACGCGGCATGCAGTTCCTTGACCTGATTCAGGAGGGGAACATGGGACTGCTGAAAGCGGTCGATAAATTCGACTATACCAAGGGCTTTAAGTTCTCGACCTATGCGACATGGTGGATCCGCCAGTCCATTACCCGCGCGATCGCGGATCAGGCAAGGACGATCCGGATTCCCGTCCACATGGTTGAAACGATCACCCGCGTCAAAAAGGCTTCCAGCCAGCTGCTGCATCTGAACGGACGGGATCCCTCTGAGGAGGAGATCGCGGATTATCTTGATATGCCGATCGACAAGGTGCGCGAGGTCATGCGCATCGCACAGGAGCCGGTTTCTCTTGAAACGCCGATCGGTGAGGAGGAGGACAGCCACCTCGGCGACTTCATCCCGGATAATCACGCGCAGTCCCCGAACGATGCGGCAAACAACACGATGCTCAAGGAACAGCTCAACGAGGTGCTTTCCACGCTGACGCCGCGTGAAGCGGACGTCCTGCGGATGCGCTACGGGCTGGACAATGAGCCGCCGAAGACGCTGGAGGATGTCGGAAAAGCCTTCAATGTCACGCGCGAGCGCATCCGTCAGATTGAAGCGAAAGCGCTCCGGAAGCTCCGGCACCCCAGCAGAAGCAAAAAGGTTCGGGATTATCTCGAACACTGATGAAAGGAATACATATGAAGCTGATCTACCGCATCCTGACCGGCGCCGCACTCACCGCCTGCCTGCTGAGCTTTGCAGGCTGCGGAAACAAAGCCGAGAACAGCGCCGGGAACACCGGCTCCGGCGATGCCTCCTCTGCTCCGGCAAAAATACTGGAAATGGAGGTCAAGCCGACCGGAAGCAGGATCAAAACGGACGGCCTTGCCGCTGCGACCGTCTGGCCGGGCGACGTGCTGACCGGCAATATCACCATCACGGAGGGGCTTGTGACAGAAGCGCCGAGCTACTGCAAAATCGACGGGCAGGATTATGCCGCTGACACGCAGATGAAGTATTATTCGTTCTACGATTCGGCGTCGCGCTGCTTCCTGTTCGGCACGAATGTGCAGAGTGAGCAGGAGGCGATCGCGTCGCTTTCCGCCCAGTGGAAGGATTACCTGCAAAAGAGCGCCGACGGCACGGTTTCGGCCGAGGAGCTCCCCAAAGACACCGTCGAGATCACCGGCATTGCGGTTTCCATGACGGATGACATCCGCGCGGCGTTCAAAGAATGGTACGGCGAGGGCTTTGACGGGAACTGTGCTTCCGTCAACCTGTTCCTGACCTATCACGAAAAAAGCTGACAGACAAAAATACCGTCCGGGATGCTGATGCCCGGACGGTATTTTTTACACGGTATCTCCGATGGATTCATCATGGGGCTTCGCCTCAACCCCTGCCAAAGGGATACATCCCTCTGGAATCCCGCAGCAATAAAATCAATGTAAATACATCATTTTATCGAAATGGGATTCTTAAGGGACACTATCCCTTAAGCGGGAGTTTGAGGGCAGCGCCCTCATTATGAATCCGCCGGAGGCACTACTGATTCTGCTTACGCTTCCTCGCGGATCTGGATGTTCGCTTCACGCAGCTGCTGCTCCGTGACCTGCGACGGTGCGCCGAGCAGGAGATCCTGCGCATTGCCGTTCAGCGGGAACGCAATGACGTTGCGGATCGTTTCGGTATCCGCCAGCAGCATGATCATGCGGTCGATGCCGGGCGCCATGCCTGCGTGCGGCGGTGCGCCGTACTGGAATGCCGTATACAGCGCGGAGAACCGTGCAGCCAGCTCCTCCTCGGTATAGCCTGCCAGCGCAAACGCTTTCTTCATAATATCGACGCTGTGGTTTCTGACCGCGCCGGATGCCAGCTCGATGCCGTTGCACACAAGGTCATACTGATATGCCAGAATTTCCAGCGGATCCTGGTTTTCCAGCGCGTCCAGACCGCCCTGCGGCATCGAGAACGGATTGTGCGTGAAGTCCAGCTTATGCGTTTCCTCGTTGATCTCGTACATCGGGAAGTCAACGACAAAGCAGAAGCGGAATGCATTTTTCTCCAGCAGATCCAGACGGTCACCGAGCCAGTTGCGGATCTGGCCTGCGTACAGGTCAACGGTACCCTTCTTGTCGGAGATGAAGAACACGGTTTCGCCGTCCTTGATGCCGGACAGCTTCCGGATCTCATCACGCTGTTCGTCGGAGAGGAACTTGTCGATCGGGCCCTTGAAGTTGGACTGACCTTCCACGGCGGTCAGATAGCCGAGGCCCTTCATGCCGATCGAGGTCGCAAATTTCAGCGAATCCTCAAAGAACTTCTTGGAGCAGCCTGCGCAGTCGGCGACAATGCCGCGCACCGGCTTGCCCTTGAAGATCGGGAAGTCCACATTTGCGAAGAAATCCGTCAGGTCGATAATGGTCAGCGGGTTGCGGAGATCCGGCTTGTCAGAGCCGTACTTCATCATGGCATCGCGGTAGGTGATGCGCTCAAACGGTGCATCGGAGATGACCGCATCCGGCTTGAACTCCTTGAAGGTTTCGGAGATCACCTTTTCGCAGACGGCCAGAACCTCATCCTGCGTTGCAAAAGCCATTTCAAAATCCAGCTGATAGAACTCACCCGGCGATCTGTCCTGCCGCGCGTCCTCATCGCGGAAGCACGGTGCGATCTGATAATACTTGTTGAAGCCGGAAACCATGAGCAGCTGCTTGAACTGCTGCGGTGCCTGCGGCAGCGCATAGAACTTGCCCTTGTGCTTTCTGCTCGGCACGAGGAAGTCACGCGCACCCTCCGGAGAGGACGCGGTCAGGATCGGCGTCTGGATATCCAGGAAGCCGAGATCCTCCATCTTGCGGCGCAGATAGGTGATCACGCGCGAACGCAGAATGATATTCTCGTGAATCTTCGGGTTTCTGAGGTCGAGGTAGCGGTATTTCAGGCGCACCTCCTCACGGGTATCCATGGATTCCGCCGGGATAAACGGCAGCATGGACTTGGACGGGCCGAGCAGCTCCATCTTCTCGACGAGCACCTCGACCAGACCGGTTGCGAGCTTCGGGTCAACGGTTTCGGCGTCGCGCTCGACGACCTTGCCGGTCACGGAGATCACGCATTCTCTGCCGATGCCCTTGAGCATGGAATCGTCATGGAACACAGTCTGGGTGATGCCGGTTTCATCGCGGAGCGCGAGGAACAGCACGCCGCCGTGGTCGCGGATCGTATCGACCCAGCCGGCCAGCGAAACGGTCTGCCCGATGTTTTCCTTGCGCAGATCATTGCACATTACGGTACGGTACATTGTTTTCTCCTCCTGAAAAAATAAAAACGCCCCAAAGCTGCCTGCGATCAGACTGCTTCGGGACGAGCGTTTCATACTGAAAAACCCGCGGTGCCACCCGATTTAACCGCGTGCATATGCGCACGGCTCACTTTTTATGGGGCATTCGGTTTTGCGCGGGAATCATCCCGTCGCAGGAGTGTTGCCGCTGCCGCTTTCTCCGTGACGCGCTTTCAGCCTTCGGCGCTGTCTCTCTGACCGGAGCGTTCATTGCGCGCGGGTCTCCTGATACCTATTTTATTCGATTTTTCCGGGTTTGTCAAGAGGTGCAGCCGCGGGGAACAGCACGCACAGACATTTTTTCCGATTTTCACAAAATCGCTCTTGACACTGATCCGAAATATAGGTATAATAAGAGCAGGATGCTCCGCACGGACATCCGCTCTATTTTCTGATCCAAGGAGGAAGCTGTTATGGAACTGAAAGGCTCAAGAACAGAAGCGAATTTGCAGGCAGCATTTGCCGGTGAATCGCAGGCAAGAAACAAGTATACGTATTTTGCATCCAAGGCACGCAAGGAAGGCTATGTCCAGATTGCGGAGATTTTTGAGGAAACTGCGAACAATGAAAAGGAGCATGCAAAGCTCTGGTTCAAGGAACTGCACGGCGGCGACGTGCCAGATACTGTTGAGAATCTGAAGGCCGCAGCCGACGGCGAGAACTTTGAGTGGACGGACATGTATGTCGAGTTCGCAAAGGTCGCAAAGGAAGAGGGCTTCACCCGCATTGCCGCACTGTTTGAAATGGTCGGCAAGATCGAGAAGGCGCACGAGGAGCGCTACCGCAAGCTGCTCGCCAACATTGAGGGCGGCCTGGTGTTCTCCCGCGACGGCGACATGATCTGGGAATGTATGAACTGCGGTCACATCGTCATCGGCAAGAACGCGCCGAAGATGTGCCCGGTCTGCGCACATCCGCAGTCCTTCTTCAAGCTGCGTGCAGAAAATTACTGATCTGAATACAGGCAGAAAAGACGGCCGGATTCCTGCATCGGGATCCGGCCGTCTTTTGTTTTGCGTGTTAACAGGAAACCCGGAACAGTTCTCCGGTTGCGGGGTCGTAGAGTGCAAGGCCTCCGTGCACTTCAATCGCCAGCTTGCTGTCGATCCTCCAAATCCAGTTCGGGCAGGACAGTTCCGCAACGTCATAAGAAATCAGCTTCTGCCGTTCGCCGGTATTCAGATCCAGCTGCATCAGATCCGCGTGATTCGGCTGCTCGCTGAACGGATCTGCCAGCATGTAATAGAGCTTGCCGTCGATCACGGCACATCTGAACCCCATTGCTTCGGCATCGGGCGAACCCGCTTCCGCTTTGGCCCCCATTGCTTCGGCATCGGGCGAACCCGCTTCCAGAAGGACTGTTTTTTCTCCCGTATCCGGATCATATCCGCAGAATGCGCCGTTCTTGTCCAGATACAGGAATTTGTCATCCGTCACGGCACTGAACCATCCGTACT
>JAFZBC010000032.1:0-2875 GCA_017561965.1 Oscillospiraceae bacterium | reverse complement strand
CGGATCGCTTTCAGACCGAGGTTCTGCTGATATTCCAGACCGAGCGGATCGGTGCCTGGATTGAGCAGCACCCGGATGCGGTTCCGGTGGACGTCCCCGAAGGCGTACGTCCAGACGAACCAGATCAGCAGCGGCATCAGCGCGGCGCCGCCGAGCATATACCAGAGCGAGAGCCCGGCCGTGAACAGCATAAACACGGTCATGGCCGCGAAGATGATCGCCGTGCCGTAGTCGCCCTGCAATGCCACAATGCCCATCGGGATGCCGGCGTGCATCAGCAGCAGAAAGAGCTGAAACGGCTGATTCAGCCTGTCGCCGACCTTGGAGATGTGATACGCAAAGGTCAGCAGAAAGACCAGCTTCAGAATCTCCGAGGGCTGCACCTGCACGAATCCGAAGTCGATCCAGTTGCGGTCGTCGGCGCCCTCGCGGCCGTAGCCGAGGCTTGTGAACGTCAGCGCGACCAGACCGAGCGCGACCGGCGCGTACAAAAACCAGAATTTTGCCAGCTTGTGATAGTCAATGGCCGAAACAACCAGACATCCGATCAGCCCGATTCCCAGTGAAATGAGCTGCACGATCCAGTCGTTCGCATCGACCTCATCGGTGATCTGCTGCACCCAGAGTGTCCGGAGCAGCACGACGCTCGTGCCTGCGCAGAGCGTCACGAGCAGCAGCAGCAGCCTGTCGATGCGCTTGAAAAAGCCGCCGCTTGCTGTCTCGGTTGAGATGTTTCGCTTCAATTTTGTTTCTCCTGTTTCTCTTTTTATTCGGTGCCTCCGGCGGATTGATAATGGGGGCGCTGCCCCCATCCCCCCGCCAAAGGGACAGTGTCCCTTTGGAATCCCGTTTCAGGTCAGAGGCTTGCGGGATCGGGGAACAGGTTTTATGCCTGCCCTGTTGCATTATCCATGTCCTATTTCGGTTGAAGGATATTTCGTCCAGTAGTATTCATATTCCGAACCGAAGAATCTTCTGAACACTTCGTCATGCACTTCAAGCGAATTACCCTGCAAAGCTTCATATTCAAAATCAATATGGACTTTGCCGTCGGATTCAATCGTAAAAAACATCAGACGCCAGATTTTTTCATTACCGAATCGTTCTAAATATGCATTATAAAGTGATAGAACCAGTTTGGCAAGAGTTCTTTTCACATCTATCTCCCGCATTGAATATGAATCATAACGCTTAAAGAAGAAATCGCGGGCACAGATCACATTGGTTTCTTCTTCAATCAACCCAAACCATGTTTGTGCAAAACCGGGTGCTGCTTTGGCATAAAGACAAATCTTCTTCCACGGCACAGGCATCATGCTGACAAGAAACTGCCCGAGCGCTGTTTGCGCAGCTTCGATTTTCTCCATGTTTTCGGGCTGTTCCATAGGTGCGCTCCTTTCTTATCTTTGCGGTCAGCGGTTGTCGCTGCCGGTCTGCCAGTATTTGCGGTCGAGCGTGCGGTACTGCACCGCCTCCGCAATATGCTGCGCGTCGATGACCTCGCTCTGCTGCATGTCAGCCGCAGTTCTTGCGACCTTGAGCAGCCGGTCGTAGGCGCGGGCGGACAGCCCCATTTTCTCAAAGACCGCTTTCAGACGCGCCTTGGCTTTATCGGTCATCGGGCAGAATTTTGCCAGCTTGTCCGGCGTGATGCGCGCATTGCAGGTAATGCCGGTGCCCTCAAAGCGGGCGTTCTGGATCGCTCTTGCCGCGACCACGCGCTTCCGGATCTCCGCGCTGGATTCCTCCGGCTTCTGCGAGGAGAGGTCGTCAAAGGTCACAGGTGCCGCCTCGATATGCAGGTCAAAGCGGTCGAGCAGCGGGCCGGAGATCCGGTTCAGATACTGTGCTGCGGCACGCTGTCCGCAGGTACACGGTCTGGTCGGATGCCCGAGGTATCCGCAGGGGCAGGGGTTCATTGCCGCGATCAGCATGATCGAGCAGGGGTATCGGATCGTACCCGCAGCGCGGGAGATCGTGACCTCTCTGTCCTCCAGCGGCTGCCGCAGGATCTCAAGCGTCCGGCGGTCAAATTCCGCCAGCTCGTCGAGGAACAGCAGCCCGTTATGGGCAAGCGAGATCTCGCCCGGATGCGGAATTGTTCCGCCGCCTGCAAGTCCCGCAGAGGAGATTGTATGGTGCGGCGAACGGAACGGCCGCACAGTCACAAGCGGATGGTCTGCATCCAGCAGCCCCGCCACGGAATGAATCATCGTGGTTTCAATGGATTCTGCAAAGGTCAGCTCCGGCAGGATCCCCGGCATCCGCTTGGCAAGCATACTTTTACCGCTGCCCGGCGGGCCGATCAGCAGGGCGTTGTGTCCGCCTGCCGCAGCCAGCTCCAGCGCGTGCTTGGCGGCCGTCTGTCCGTGAACATCGGCAAAATCCGGAATCGGCGGCATCCCCGCCTGTTCCAGCCCGATATGCGCGACCGGACTGAGGGGCTCATCCCCCTCCAGATGCGCAAGCAGCTGCTTTGCATTCGCAATGCCGTAGACGGTCATGCCCTCCACGACGGCTGCTTCCTTTGCGTTTTCCTGCGGCACATACATTGTGGTGATGCCGCGGCTTTTGGCCGTCAGCGTCATCGGCAGAACGCCGTTCACCGGCCGGATATCGCCGTTCAGTGAAACCTCTCCGATGATGGCCGCCTCCGCAGGCACCTGCACTCTGCCGAGTGCCGCGAGGATCGCCATAAAGATTGCGAGGTCATGCATACTGCCGTTTTTGCGCTTATCCGCCGGTGCAAGGTTGACAATGCAATTTGAGGTCGGGAACACGATCCCGCAGGTATACAGTGCAGACTTGATGCGCTCGCGGCTCTCCTGTACGGCGGTATCCGCAAGCCCGACGATTTCAAAGCGCGGGAGCCCCT
>JAFZBC010000259.1:0-5668 GCA_017561965.1 Oscillospiraceae bacterium | reverse complement strand
CGCTGCCGAAGTCGGACAAGCTGGAGCAGATCATTCAGAAATCTGTCGAACTCGGTGTTTCGGAGATCGTTCCGGTGCTGACAAGGCGCTGCATCTCGCGGCCGAATCCCGGCGAATTCCAGAAGAAGCTCCCGCGTCTGCAAAAGATTGCACAGGCAGCTGCGCAGCAGTCCGGCAGAGGCATCATCCCCGTGATCGCGCCGCTGCATTCCCTGGAAATGGCTGCTGACCGCATGGCTGAGCTGGAGGTTCCCGTCGTGCTTTACGAGGGCGAGGGCGGAATCTCATTTTCTGCTGTCCGGAACGACGCCGAAAGCTACGGCATCTGCATCGGCAGCGAGGGCGGGTTCGATCCCGCAGAAATTGAACTGTTGCAGGCAAGAGGCGTACAGCCGGTCTGGCTCGGCAAGCGGATTCTCCGCTGCGAAACCGCACCGCTCACTGCGCTCTCCGTGCTGATGTTCCATACAGGAAACCTGAACTGAGTTTCCGCATATTCTACCGTACAGGGAGGTGAAGCCTGCTTGATCTATGTCATGAGTGATATTCACGGCTGCCATGCGCTGTTCCGCAAGATGTGCCAGAAAATCGACTTTACAGAAGAAGACGACCTGTATGTCCTCGGTGATTTCATTGACCGCGGCGATACGCCCATCCCGCTGCTGCTGGACTGTATGGAGCGCATCAATGTGTATCCGCTGCTCGGCAATCATGAAGCGATTATGCTGCAATGCATCAACGGTCTGCCCGCAGAAGCGAATATCGACAATGTCACGGATTTTTATACGGATGCAGGCTATGCGGTCTATTCTGCATGGATGCAGAACGGCGGCTCGATCACCCTGAACCAGTATCTCGGCCTGCCGCCGGAAACGCGCGCGGAGCTGCTCGCTTATTTGCAGGAATTCCGGCTCTTTGAGGAGCTGACGATGCCGGACGGCAGAAAATTTGTCTTTACGCACAGCGGCATTGAGAATTTTGATCCGGAGCTGCCGCTTTCGGAATATCAGATCGACGAGCTGATCAATGCGCGTCCGCAGCAGACGGACCGCTTCTACGACGACCGCACGCTGATCTTCGGGCATACCCCGACGCTGACCTATCCGCAGATGCACGGCCGCGCAGAGGTGCTGTTCACAGAAACCTATATCAACATTGACTGCGGCGCCGTGTTCCATGAAGCAGGCGGAAAGCTCGCATGCCTGCGGCTTGACGATATGAAGGTGTTTTACGTATGAACCGGAATGACAAACCCGCCGGCAGACAACTCGGTGTGCTGGATCTGGCACATCACTGGCTGCGGGAGCATGTTTCCCCCGGCGACCTCTGCATCGACGCGACCTGCGGCAGAGGCAACGATACAAAGCTGCTCTGTGAACTGGTCGGCGCGGAAGGCCGCGTCATCGGCTTTGACATTCAGCAGGAGGCAATCGACTCCGCTGCGGCACTGCTGACGGAGCATCATCTGAGTGCGGAGCTGCATTTGCAGAGCCATGCGGAGATGGAACAGTATGCCGAGCACGGCACTGTTTCATGTATTGTATTCAATTTCGGGTGGCTGCCGCGCGGCAGTCATGAGATCTTTACCCATGCGGATTCGAGCATTGCGGCGCTGGAGGCCGGTCTGCGGCTGCTCAGACGCGGCGGCTCGCTGGTGCTGTGCATTTACTACGGCGGTGCGAACGGCTTTACCGAGCGTGACGCGCTGCTGGATTATCTCGGGAAGCTCGACAGCCGGTATTATACCGTGTTGCAGTGTACGTTCCCGAACCGGACCGGCTGTCCGCCGTTTGCGGTGTTCGTGACGAAGGAGTGTGACCTGTGAGCCTGATGATGCTTCTTTCGGAGAACAATGCGGACATGGTGAACGTCACGCCGGTGCTGATGAAGTTCATCGGAAAGTTTTTTGTGATTTTCACGGTGGTTGCGGTGATTGCCGTGCTGACGCCGTGGCTTGCAAAGCGGATTGACGGATTCCGGGAAAAGCATGAGAAGCCAACCCCGCCGGAGGATCCCCGCTGCAAGCAGGTGCGCGGCCCTTACGATATGCCGGAGCCGAAAGAGGATTCCGCCGAAGACGGGCAGAGCCCGCATGCATAAATACTGAAATACACTGCGGGCGCTGATGACACGATCAGCGCCCGCAGACTGTTGAAAAGGGTATCCCTGCACGCTGAATCAGAAGGGGACTCCGTCACGCACCGATATATCATGCAAAAAAGAGGCACCGGCCGTCAGGTCAGTGCCTCTTTTGCGATGTGATTCAGATTGCGGGATTCAGCTCTGCATCATCCGGCATATCGTCCTGTACATCATCCTGCTGTACAGCAGGCGAATTGCCGACCGCACCAGATACAGATTCAGGCTTCGGAAGCTGGCCTGTTTTATAATTCTGATCCAATGCCTCCATGATCATCTCAATGGTGATGCCGTACTTGCCGAACAGTTCTTTGTACGGGGATTCCTTGTACTTTTCGAGATAAGGCGGCAGCGTGCCGTCCTTTTCGTAAGCCGGGAAGACCTCGTCCTGATCAACAATGACCTGGGCGTAATCCTGTACGATCTCCTCCGAATACGGCAGGAAATCCTTGACGGAGAAGATCAGTGCGCCGATCATCAGAATGCTCAGCACGGCCATGACAATACCTGCGACAGCCATGCCGGTGCCGCTGCGCTTTTTCGCAAGTGAAATAATACCGAAGATCAGTGCGAGCGGTGCGGTGATGACTGTGATACCGCAGCAGCAAAAGCCGATCAGGCTCAGGATACCGAGCACGAGCGACGCGATCGCAAGACCGCTCTTTTTCTCCTGCACCGGGGTCTGTCCCTCGGGGCTGCCGGTGTTATAATTGCCTGTCATGACAGGGCCGTTGTATTGTTCGTCCATAATGCACCTCCTGCGGAAAGCTCCGCGTTTTCTGTACCGTTAAACATCCATTTCCGTATCCCAGTCCCGCGCCGGGAGCGTTTTCAGGTCATAGGGCGTTCGCTGGTACACACAATAATTCAGCCAGTTGGAAAACATCAGATTTGCGTGACAGCGCCACGAGAACCGCGGCGGCTCTGCGGGGTCGTTGTGCGGGAAGTAATGGAACGGCATTTCGATTTCCAGCCCCTTTGCGACGTCGCGGAAATACTCCGCCGCGAGGGTATTGCGGTCATATTCCGAATGACCGGTGATGAAATACTGTCTGCCGTTTCTGTTTGCGATGATATGCACGCCGGACAGCTCGGAACTGGTCAGAATCATCAGCTCGCGGTGCTTTTCAATGTCCTCCCGCCGGACTTCGGTATGGCGGGAATGCGGCACATCGAACACATCGTCAAATCCGCGCAGCAGCAGAGATTTCTTGAACTCTGCGCGGTGCGGGAACACGCCGAACATCTTCTTCGGCAGCGGATATTTCGGAATGCCGAAGTGATAGTACAGCGCAGCCTGCGCGCCCCAGCAGATATGCAGCGAGCTGAACACATGGGTTTTCGTCCACTCCATCAGCTCACAGATCTCCTGCCAGTAATCGACCTGCTCAAAGGGAAGCTGCTCGACCGGCGCACCGGTGATGATCATGCCGTCATAGAACTGGTCGCGGATTTCCGTCAGCGTCGTATAGAACGCATCCAGATGACTCTGCGCGGTGTTCTTCGACACATGCGACTCCATGCGCAGCAGAGAAATATCCACCTGGAGCGGCGTATTGCTGAGGAGCCGAAGCAGCCGAAGCTCTGTTTCCAGCTTTTTCGGCATGATGTTCAGGATCAGGATGCGCAGCGCCCGGATATCCTGATGCGCGGCGCGGTCGTTGTCCATCACAAAAATATGCTCGTTCAGGAGCGCCTGATAGGCAGGCAGCTCCGGAGATATACAAATCGGCAACGGATCTTGCTCCTTTCCGCATCCCGTGCTGAAATGCGGGGAAAGACCGCTGCGAATCCGTCAGCGGTCTCCCGGAACATTTCTATCGCGGGAAAATTATACCGGGTGGATCTGCTTTGCAGCATCCCCGTGGACGCCGTCCAGCCCGAACTGCCGGTCACGGCGCTTCTCAAAGAACTTGACAGCAACCTGGCCGAACTGTGCATAGGACAGCACATCTTCCTCCTGGGTGACCCATTCGGCACATTCCTCTCTGAGCTTGTCGAGCTCCGGTTCAAGCAGATCTGCGGGACGGCAGGTAATCGGCTTGTCGCCCTTCAGAATCATCTTCTGGAATTCCGGATCAATCGGCAGCGGCGTCTTGCCGTATTCGCCCTTGACCATAGCGCGGAACTCCTTGGTGACCATCTTGTAGCGTTCACCGCCGATGACGTTGAACACGGCCTGCGTACCGACGATCTGGGAGGTCGGTGTGACGAGCGGCGGGAAGCCTGCATCCTTGCGGACGCGCGGCACTTCCTCCAGAACGGTCGTCAGCTGATCCTCCTTGCCCGCCTGCTTCAGCTGGCTGAGCAGGTTGGAGAGCATACCGCCCGGAACCTGATAAATCAGGGTCTTTGCGTCAGCCGCGAGCATCTTCGGGTCGAGCAGACCCTCCTTGATGTACTTTTCGCGGAGCTCCATGAAGAACGGACGCAGCTCGCTCAGCTTGACGAGGTCAAGGCCGGTGTCGTACTCCGTGCCCTGGAGCGCAGCGACCATGGATTCGGTCGGCGCGTGGGAGGTGCCGAGCGCGAGCGGGCTCATTGCGGTATCAATGACGTCCGCGCCTGCTTCGATGGCCTTCATCAGGCACATGGAAGCCAGACCGGAGGTATAATGCGTATGCACGGAGATCGGCAGGTCCGTTGCCTTTTTCAGTGCCTTGACGAGCGATTCCGCACGGTAGGGCGTCAGCAGCGCTGCCATATCCTTGATGCAGATGGAATCCGCGCCTGCGTCCTCGATCTGCTTTGCATACTTGACATAGTATTCATCGGTGAAGATCTCGCCGGTCGTGAAGCTCATTGCCACCTGCGTATGCGCATGGCCTTCCTTCTTGGCAGCCTTGATTGCGGTTTCCAGGTTGCGGATGTCGTTCAGTGCATCGAAAATACGGATCACGTCGATGCCGTTTGCAATGGACTTCTGCACGAAGTATTCGACGACATCATCCGCATAGTGCCGGTAACCGAGCATGTTCTGTCCGCGGAACAGCATTTGCAGCGGGGTCTTCGGCATATTCTTTTTCAGCAGACGCAGACGCTCCCACGGATCCTCATTGAGGAAGCGCAGGCAGGAATCGAAGGTCGCGCCGCCCCAGCATTCGATCGAGCGGAAGCCGATCTCATCCAGTGCAGGCAGGATCGGCAGCATGTCCGCCGTCGTCATGCGCGTGGCGAGCAAGGACTGATGCGCGTCACGCAGTACGGTTTCTGTAATACCAATTTTTGCCATATTCGTTCAACTCCTCCGATCAGCCGAGGACTGCAAGTGCATCGCCCGGGTTGACAGAGCTGCCCTTCGTCGTGTTGACTGCGAGAACGGTGCCGTCCTCCGGTGCGACGATGTCGTTTTCCATCTTCATGGCCTCAAGGACGAACAGCACCTGACCCTTGGTCACGCTGTCGCCGGCCTTGCACTTGACATCGAGAATGGTGCCGGGCATCGGTGCGGAAACCGGGGTGCCGTCCGCTGCGGATGCAGCCGGAGCCGCCGGTGCGGGCGCTGCTGCCGGAGCAGACGCTGCCGGTG
>JAFZBC010000258.1:0-15368 GCA_017561965.1 Oscillospiraceae bacterium | reverse complement strand
GGTATCCGGAATCCAAACAGAAAGGGTGTATCAGATGAATCAAAAGACACAGCTCACACCGCAGGAAATCGCATGCTCCGTCTGCGAAACCGGAACAGTCACGCCTGACCGCGTCCTGGATTTCGACATTGTTGTCGTCGGCGCGGGCGCAGCGGGTGTCCCGGCAGCGGGCTGGGCCGCAGAGCTCGGCGCAAGGACCGCGCTGCTCCAGAAGGAAGCAAATGTCGTTTCGCAGGGCAACTGCGGCTCCGCGATTATCCGCGCCCGTTCGACAGAGGCAGGCATCGCAAAATGGATTCACCACACGAACAGCCTCTGCGGCTGGCGTGCGGATACAAAGCAGCTCCGTGCATATGCCGAGCACTCCGAGGAGGCCATGATCTGGCTGCTGAACCGCGCCGGTCTGACCGCTGAAACGGAATACGGCGACGGCAGCCGCGTGGACAACAACGCCGAGAGCGCAAAGCTGCTCAACGACGGCGACAAGCTCTGTGCATTCCGCAGCACAAGCGGCGATTTCACCGGACTGTGGCAGGATCGCGGCAATACTTACGATTACGGCAGCGACCACTGCTATTTCTGGGCGCCGTGGATCGGGCCGAAGCCGCTGAATGTCGGCCATGCGCTGCGCAAGGTCGTGGACAGGGTGCGCGCAGAACACCCGAATCTTGAGTTGTTCTTTCATACGCCTGCCGTGCAGCTCGTCACTGAAAACGGACGCGTCACCGGCGTCATCGGGCGGCAGTCCGACGGCAGCCATACGCTGTTCCGCGCCGCAAAGGCCGTGATTCTGGCGACCGGCGATTATACGAACAATCCGGCGATGGTTGCGCGCTGGTGTCCGGACATTGCGGATTTTGATAAAAAGCAGTTCGGCAAAACCGGTGACGGTCATGTGCTGGCGGTCAGTGCCGGTGCGGAAATGGAGCCGGTCGGACATACCAAAATGATGCATGATTTTGACTCCGCGCTGATGTTTGAGGAGCCGTTCCTGTATCTGAATATGTACGGCGAGCGCTTCACGAATGAGTATACCGGCTTTGTGTATATGGGCAATCTGCTGCGCGACCAGCCCGCTTATAAGGGCAGTATGCTGGACGCGGATCATCCGGACGGTTCAAAGGGCTGGTACTGCACGCTGTATGACAGCAGCTATATGGACTGGGATCCGGATTCCTTTGTGGACGGTCCCGTGCCGCCGTTTGTCATGGAGAAGTTTATCCCCGGCGCGGTGGAGAATCCGCAGGGCGTATTCAAAAACCTGATCGACCTGCACAGATGCGATACGCTTGAGCAGCTTGCGGCGGAGCTGGATCTGCCGTGCGATGCGGTGCTCCGTTCGGTTGCGCGTTATAATGAACTCTGTGCGCAGGGCTGCGATACCGATTTCGGCAAGCCCGCGAAATATCTGCACCCGATTGTGAAGCCGCCGTTCTGGGGCGCGCGCAAGCATATCCGTGTTTCTGCGGGTGTTTCCGGTATCCGGATCAATGAGAATGCGCAGGCGCTTTCCGCGGACGGCACGCCGATCCCCGGGCTGTACTGCGCGGGCAATCTGGGCGGCCCGTTTTTCGGCGGCAGCGATTATCCGTTCCATCAGACCGGCCTGTCACTCGGCCGCTGCTATACCTTCGGCATGATTGCCGCCCGGCACGCACTCGGTCAGCTGTAAGCGGAATCGCTTGCGGTGACCGAAACGGGACTCTATATTATTATATTATATAGTATAAACAGGGCGCTGACCTGCAAGTGAAGGTCAGCGCCCTGTTTCAGTATTGTATGAGATGCTGTCTGCTCAGATGCAGTAATCATTTCCGGCATTGCCTGCGTTCCGGTCAAGGATATCCTGGATCGTCACGCTGTCGAGGTAATTTTCCACGGCCTTTTGCAGTCCCTGCCAGACATACAGCGTCGCACAGCTTTCCGCACGGGGACAGTCGTTGACCTCATATTCCAGGCAGGCCACCGGCGCGAGGCTTCCCTCTGTTGCGCGCAGCACATCCCCGACGGTGCATTCCCGCGGTGATTTCGCCAGCATATATCCGCCCTTGTTTCCGCGGTTTGTCCGCAGAATGCCGCTCTTGTTGAGCATCGGCACGATCTGCTCCAGATACTTCTTTGAGATTCCCTGATGCTCTGAGATTTCCTTCAGGGACATAAAGCCCTCTTCCTGATGCGCAGCCAGCTCGATCAGCATCCGCAGCGCATATCTTCCTTTTGTCGAAATCTTCATGGAAATGCTCCTTTCTGCCCCGTGAAATCATGTTTATTATACCACAGATTTCATGTGTATGCAAGCGCGTGCGGTTCGTCGGAATCACGTTTTTTCGGGCGCTTGGAGGTGCGTTCCTCTGCACTTCATACAAAATCCGTATGAAAACAGGAAAATGCATCGGAAAAAAGCGGTATCTCCGATGGAATCAAAATGGGGCAGCGCTCCCATGATGAATCCGCCGGGGGCGCTTTACCGATAAACGAAGCGCTGCACCCTCTCGGAGAGGATACAGCGCTCGATTTTTTCTTCTGCTTATTCAGCCTTCCATGTGAGCACATAGACTCTGGAAACATAGCCGCTCTGGATTGTGCCGTTCACATTGACGCTGACCGGACACCAGACGTTTGCATCATCCGGGTCAAAGTTGCCGTCCACGCTGACGAATGTACCGGCCGGGAGCGATGCGATGATATTGGATGCATAGCTCATGCCGGCACGGAGATAGGCGCTGTCGGCATTTGCACTGATGACGCCGTACATGCAGTCGGGCTTGGCGAGCGAGAAGTCATCGTTATAGGTGCCTGCGCGGTTCCGCAGTGCTGCGAGGTCGCCCTGCGCATTGGCCGTGACCTCCGGGAGCGACGAGAGGTCGCCTGCCGGGAAGCCTGCCGCCGCCGTGATGGCTGCGAGGTCTGCCGGGATCGCATAGATGCTGTCCGCATTGCAGGTGCCGCCCGAAAGCTCCGTGGATGCGCCTGCGGCAGTCTGGCGGTAGATGTGGTACTCCGCCTTGACTGCACCGTTCTCCTCGGTGTACTGTACGCGCATCCAGATGTTGTCGCCGGTGTTCGGATTGAATGCGCCCATGATCTTGTTATTGCTGCCCTGGCTTTCGTAGAACGCATAGTTCGTACCGCCCGTATTCTTGCGGAATGTGAAGTCTGCGCCGGTCTTCCAGGGATTCTCGTCGCCTGTGCCGCCGAGCCGCACGGTTGACGCGCTCTGGTCGGACTTGCAGACAGCCCGGTAGCCGTTCTGGTTGCCGACGACAACGGTCGGCTGATCGTTTCCTGCCGGTTCAAAATAATATGCTCTGCCGTTCTGTGCGCCTGCGCCGAGGTATACGGCAAGCAGCTGGTTGTAGATCACCTGTGCAGAGGAAGGCGGCGTGACGTTGGACGGTGCCGGAGTGGTCTGCGGCGGCTGTGTTGCAGTCTGTGTATGCGTGGTATGCGGCAGCGCTGTGGTATGTGTTCCTGCCTGCTGGGAGGCGGTCGTCGCATGATTCTGCGCGCCGGTCGTACCGTTCTGGCCGTTCGGCTTTTTGCTCACCGTTGTGGTCGTCGTGGTCTTTTTATGGGTTGCATTGGTTTTCGCAGTTGTCAGCTTGATAAAGACAGCGGCCTGTGTCACGAGCTTTTTGGTGACGGGCTGGGTCGCGGTCGTCGTGATGTCGGAAAGCGTCAGGGTCTTTCTGGTCGGTGTCGTATCGCTGCCGGCGAGGACGTCCTCCCACATGCCCAGTCCGGTGCTCTCCGTGACCTGTGCGGTGGTTTCCGCCTCACTGTCTACCTGCGCAATTTCAATCTGTGAATTCTGTTCATTGGTCGGATCCTGGCCGAAACGGTCCTTCAGCAGCAGGACGGTCCATGTGACCAGAACGGCACAGACAGCAAGCACAGCGACCATAATGACCATCTGTTTCTTCTGCGACATTTTCTTTTTTTCTGCGTTGCTCATGCTGTATAGCTCCTTTCTCCGAACCTGATCGGATACTCTTCTATTGTTATCATACCAGAAAAATTGAAAAAAAGAAAGCTCCCGATGCATTTTCTGTCGGAGTATACAAAATCCGCGGCCATACAGCGCGTTTTCTGACTGTATGTACATGCATTTTTCCTGTTATACCCTGAAAAAAAGGCAGCCCGAGACCGAATTTCAGGCGGTCTCAGGCTCAAGCAAAAGGAAGTATTAAGGAAGTATTACAATATAGAGGAAAGCATGTTATGAAATGCCGGCTGCCTCTTACTTGTCGCGGATGGCGTCGATCGGACGCTTTTTCGCGATCCGGCGAACCGGAAGGAAGCTGGCGACGGCTGCAACGGCAAGGCTGACAAGCAGCAGCAGAATGATCTGGCGGATGCCGAAATGCAGTACGGTGATGAGAATGTGAAGATGATTTCTGACGACGAAGTTGATCAGAATGACCGCCGCCGCGCAGAAGAATGCGGAGAGCGCAAAGTTGATCATTGCGATGAGGAAGCTCTCCGAGAAGAAAATCCGGAACACATCCGCCGAGCGCGAGCCGATCGCACGGAGAATGCCGATCTCCTGCCGCTTGTAATGGATACTGGTTGAAATGAAGTTCGCCATGAGCAGTGCGGCAAAGAGCGCGAAGAACAGGCCGATCCAGAAGAAGACCTTTGCGAGCCCCTTGAGAACGGTGTTTACGGTATCAAGCTCCGTGGTGACCGCATTGTTCATCTGATAGCGCTCCGTGACGTCCTTGCCGTCGCGGTAGCAGAAGCGGACAAAGCTCTCGATGCCTGCTCTGTCCTCGGGCATGGCACTGAGGATGCTGTCATAGATGCCGTTCGGATCCCGTACAAGGATCGAGAAATACTTCTGCGGGATGACGCATGCATTTTCGTAAGCGCTGCCCGGTCTGACAACGCCGACGATCTTTGCAGTGCTGTCCTCGGTACTCTGGTAATTGCCCCACTCGTCCTCATAGCCGTTGTAGAGCGTCCATTTGCCGCCGTTCAGCGTATCCAGAACGGAGTTGAACGCTTCTGGCGTCAGCTCTGTTTTGCCGGAAACGATGTCATCGAGCATTTTCTGCCCTTCCGGCACACTGTTGCTGTCATCGTAGATGCTGAAGTACCGGAGTGCGACAATGATCTCATTGTCTGCAAGGGCGGTCTGCGGCTTGTCAAGCCAGACGATGTCCTCTGCCGGAATCTTGTCCAGCAGCGTGCAGGTATCGACCCAGGCGTTTGCCCAGAGCTTTGCGCTGCGGTTTTCGTAGGAGAGGCTCAGGTGGCCGTTTCCTCTGCCGCATTCATAGACCTGCGGCTGGTCGGCAATCATTTTTGCGAGCCTGCCCTTGCCGATCATGGCGCAGCCGCTCATGGTGTAATTGGCTTCGACCGAGAACTCCTCATTCAGCATAAAGGCGACCAGTTCCTCGTCCTTGCTGAGGCGTTCACTGTTTTCACGCAGCTTTTCAAAGCGCGTCAGATCCATGCCGGTGTCAACGACGCCGGTCACGGTATAATCGGTGTCCATCAGGCGGATGACCTTGCCGACCATTTCCAGCGGCGAGGTGATCTTCTGATATTTCATCGGCGCCCGGAACTCCTTGCGCTCCTCGTTTGTGAGCGGCGCGTGGTAGCCTGCGCGCTGGAAGGTGTCGCAGAGTGCGGCGCTGATTGCGATTTCGTCCTTGCTGCCGTCCGGCAGGGCACCGCAGACCAGCTTATAGTCCAGGCGGTTCATGATCTCCTCGTCGATTTCTGCAAAGCCGCAGAAATGCTCCATGTTGGGACTGAACGCGCCTTTGGTGAACTCATAGGAGCTGTCGAACTGTTCATCGAAGCGCAGATTGGCGTTCGGCGGGATGTAAAGGCCCGCAGCGTCCAGTCCGGTTTCCGCTTTGAACTGCTCCAGCTCATCCGGTGAAACCTTGAGGCCGTCGGTTATCCACCACTCGTTCATGATTCCGCCGCCCATCTTGTGCGCCTTGTTCGCGGAGATGTAGCGGATGCCGCTGTCAAGCAGCGAATCCGTGCAGGTGCGGATGTGGTCGTAGGAGCTGAACGTATCGACCAGTGCGAATAATGTAAAGGCCGCGACGGAAAGCAGAATCGTCATGACCAGGCGGAAGCGCTTATGCTTTAAGCTGCTCGCGCCGATCTTGAATGCGCTTTTCATCGGCAGCACGGATTTAATCAGGCTGAAATCAGAACCGTCCTGCACCGGAATACTATCAGTGTCGGTATCCCGGAAGCGCTGCGAGGTGCTCGGCAGCGTGACCGTGGCGCCGGTGCGGAGCTGATCCAGATATTCGTTGATGCGGATGCGGTCCTCCTCCGTCAGGTGATAGTCCGGCGGGATTTCGATGCTCGCGGGACGGAATATCAGCGCCTTTTCGGCATTGTCCGTTTCCTGCACGGCTTCGACATCGCGGATGACCTTGCCGTCCGCCAGTTCAATGATGCGGTCGGCGTACTGCTCTGCGTATTCCCGGTCATGCGAAACAACGATGACCAGCTTTTCTGCGGAGAGCTTTTTCAGAGTATCGAGCACCTGACGTCCGGTGTTGGAATCGAGCGCGCCGGTCGGTTCGTCCGCCATGATGATCTCCGGCTTCTTGACCAGCGCTCTTGCGATTGCGACGCGCTGCTTCTGGCCGCCGGAGAGCTCATTCGGCTTGCGGTCGCCGAAGCCTTCCAGATCCACAGCTCTGAGGATCTCGTTCAGCTCGGCATCGGTCGCCGTTTTGCCCTGAAGCTCCAGTGCAAGTGCAATATTGGCGCCGACAGTGAATTCCTCCAGCACATTGTATTCCTGGAAGATGAAGCCGACGTAGGTGTTGCGGTAGCTGTCAAAACGCTGCTGCGTAAAATCCTTGGATGAAATGCCCTTGATGATGATCTCGCCGTCGTCATACTGATCGAGTCCGCCCAGAAGATTGAGCATTGTCGATTTGCCGGAGCCGGATTTGCCCAGCAGGAAGACCATGCCCTTTTCCGGAAAGCGAAGAGAGATGTGATCTACCGCAAGAACCGGTACGCCTTTTTTCGGCTTGTAGGTTTTGCAGAGATTCCTGGTTTCAAGCATCTTCGGGCTCCTTTCACTGCGCAGTCAGGGGGTGCGCAAAGTTCTGAATGTAGCTACATTATAGCAAAATCTTTATGAAGAAACAAGATGCAAAATGATTAAGATTTTCTAAAGATGACCGCGAAAGCACGGTTTTGTTTCCAAATTGTAAGCAGATTGTTGGAAAATCGGATTGAATTCGACGCGCTTCTGTGGTATAATGGGGAAAAACGGGCGGGGCGAGCTGTGCCCCTGCCGCAAGGTGTCCGATTTGAAAATAAGGAGGACAGTATGGAATATATCGAGGTCTTTCAGGCGATGCTGGCAGATATGCGATCCGATCTGCGGCACTGGCTGCGTGGAAATACTGCGGAATACATGTATCATGAAACGTCCGGCGGGAAGGATGCCAATGCAGCAGCCCGCCTGCGGCTCTGCTATGCGCTGGCCTATTCGGACCGTGCGGACGCGGCGCGTGAGCAGATTGTGCGCACGCTGTTTGACGAGGAATGCAGGGCGGCTGAGAACGGCGCTGCCTCCGGTACGGCCATGAAGCTGCTGACTGCGATGCTGAAAGAATATGAGCCTGCGGATTCTCCGCTGTTTGCGCGCGCAAAGGGCTGCGATCCCGCGGGGTGCGCAGTCCGGCGGCTGGAGCAGTATTCGCTGGAGGACTGCATGGAGGCTGCTTCGGAAACCGGCATGAACTCCTATCTCTTTACACTGATGATCTGTGCTTCACGGCTCTGCGGCGAGGATGCGCTGCACCGTTTGCAGGAGCGCTTCGGCAGCAGACGGGGCTGACTGGCTGCATCCGTCATATGATAATGAAACAGAACGGCTGTACCGCTTTGTGCGGTGCGGCCGTTTTTTATGGGAAAGTGTGCCACAGGCGTTTTTTGTTTCTGCCGGGAAACAAAATTCCGGGAAACGCGTCCCGGCTGTGCTAGGCGTGATAATCCACTTGGATATTACCGCACGTATACTAGCAATAAAATTCTACCGATTATAAAGTTGTATTTGTTTTCATATATATGTAACTATTAACAGTAAAATAAAACAATATATAAAAATAACGAAAATACGTATATTTTGCTATATGTGTCGCATTCTTGGCGTTTTGTTCAAAAGCAGACATGTTTCTTTGTGCCATGTGTAGAAATAGTGCAAAATGCATATAATCTTTTCTGTTCTCTCTTGACTTTTTCATGCCGGAAAAGTATAATAAAGAAAAGGTCAGGACGATAATGCCCCGTATTATACACTCCGGCAACCCGGATAATACGGTATCATTAAATATTATGACCGGATTTGGAGCGCCGGACATGCGGATGCATGTGCCGGTCAAAATGTTCTCCGGCCCCCCTCAGCGGACAGCTGATGGCAGCCGGATCCGGAATCTGTGACAGAAAGGGAGGATCAGGCTATGAGAAAAAACTGGAAGCACCGCATGATCAGCGGTGTGACCTCGGCCGTAATGACAGCGGTGTATCTGCTGCCGCCCGGGATCAGCCTCACGGACGGAATCGGCGGGATGACCGTCCATGCTGAAACTGTGGAAAACCTTGCCGGAAATGTGCAGACGGACGACGTCACGTTGCTGATCGGCACGCCGCTGAACGGAAGCGTCAACCCGCTGCGCGGCGATACGCTGGAAGAAACGATCATGAACTACGAAAATGCATACGCGCTCGGCATCGCGTCGCAGTTCTCCGTGTTCATGCATCACTGCTTCATCCCGCATGATTCCGATTCCGAGGGCCGTACCGCAGTCGGCGGCAACTTCGATGCGCAGACCGGCTGGCAGTATGAGATCGCAAAGGGCGATTACAACAGCAATATCCGCCTGGAGGAGCTGGTCGGCAGCAAGGATTTCGCGCACATCATCTGGGGCGCGAATCCGACCGAGAAAACACCGAATCCGCTGCTGAACAACATCGCCGTGGATACGACGTACAGCTCGCAGAACATTTATGATTCTCCGAAGAATATCGTCGTGGAGGATTATGTTCCGGACGGCGTGAGTTACGGCGAGAATTATGTCAGAGAGAATTACTCCGGCAAGCTGAATCTGTTCTATCAGGCGAACCTGATCGACTTCGATGAAACATTCAGTATGCTTCGCGAGCGTTCCCTCATGCTGGCAGAAAAACCGAATGAGTTTCAGATCGTCACGAACGGCGAAACCATGCGGCTCATCTACGAGGGCGAGCAGAAGGATACCGTCTACTGCCACATGACACCGGAGCAGTTCGAGGAATTCCGGATGAATGTGACGAACATCGAGTTCGAGAATATTCCGGAGCTTGAAACGCCTCGTTACGAGGTGCCGTCCGACGGCGGCGACCCTGTGGAGTGGAAGTACGCATTCATCGTCATCACGGTGGACGGCGGTACCAATGTGCAGAAGGAAGGCGACGCGTACATCGAAAGCGGTGCGCTGCGTGCTTCCGATCTGGAATATGACGAAGCGAACGGCATTGATCCGATGTACGATTATCACCTCGGCGTTTCGACGCATTACGGCGGTGAGAAGTACACATGGATCAACGGCGTGTCCGTTTCCAAGGACAAGTGCGACAAGGGAGCAGACAGCAATTACCGCTCGAACAACGATCCGGGCGTCACCTCCTTGCTGTACAACTTCCCGGATGCAAAGCAGATCGTGCTGTCCGGTGCATTCCAGGGCACGATTCTGGCGCCGGATGCACATATTACAGATGAATGCTTCATCGGCAACTCCGAATCTCACCCGCATCTGTCCGGTGCGATGATCGCAAAGTGCTTTGAGGGTACCGTGGAATACGGCTACCGCCCGTTTGAGGGCCCGAGCTCGATCGTCGGCGTCAAGACCGGATATTATGTGGAGGCCTCCAAGTTCAAGGGCAACGGCACGGATTATCTGCCCGGCGCAACGCTCGGACTGTTCCGCCTGACACCGGTATACGGTGAGGACGGAATCACGGTCGAAAGCTGGAAGGAACAGCTGATCGACTCCGAGGTGACCGGGACTGAGGATACCAAGCTGTGGTTTGCCAGACCGGGACAGTACTGCGTCAAGGAAATTGCAGCGCCGCCCGGCTATCAGATGAGCAATGCGGTCTATTACTTCGAGGTCAGCGAGGGCGAGAAGAATTCCGCACAGTATGATACCGGCAAGACAAAGCCGGAGCTCGGCAGCAAGATCGAATATGACTATGCAGATATTTCTGCGGATGTCGGCGGAAAGACCTTTGACCGGATCCCGGGCTCGTCGTTCTACACCTTTGAGGACCTTTACGACACGGTAAAGCCGGTGGAGAGCGATTCCGGAAAGACGCTCACCGACAACCGCGAGGCTGCGACGAACGATCCTTCCAAATTCCTGTATGACCAGAATTCGTTCTATTTCTATACGTCAGACGGCGTGACGCCGAATACCGTGACCTTCGTGCTGGATCAGCCCGCGCTGAAGCATACGGAACAAGTGAACGGCAAGGAAACCGTGACGGTCAACAAAGTGACCTACGAGTTCAACGATGACGGTTCGCTGCGGGGCGTGACCAAGTACGATACCTATACACAGCAGGACGAACTGGTTCCGAACAGCGGTGGGCCGGTCGGTGAATACGATATTCAGACAAGCAAGATCGTAAAGGCCGTGCTGAATATTTCCGGCGGCCCGGGTACCGTGGATGTGGCGGAGCGCTACAATCCGTCGAACGTCATCCGAAGCTATGATGTTGCGGCAGGAGATACGGAAATCGTACTCTACGAGGGCGATGCAGGCGGCTTCGGGGGCTATCAGCGATATATCCCGAGCGAGGATGTGACGGTCGAATCCATTACCGTTTTCGGTGCGGAAAGCGACCCGCTGCTCGTCAAGGAATTCAATTATTCTTATCAGAAGGAAACGACCTTCGACCGCGAAACCTTTACACTGACACCGACGACGGATCCGAACGGCAATGCCTGCTTCCGGATCCCGGATCAGGCAGTGGGCACAAACGGATTCCAGATCAGTGCGATTCCGTTCAACGGCAGCAACGGCAAGGTCGTAAAGATCCTGCTTGACCTGACCGTCGCGGACGGCACGGAGAACGGCACTGTTGCAGCGGGACGCAAGGACTGGGCGGCCATGAGCACCCAGCGCACCGGCATCACCGCTTCCGATCCGGCCTATCCGTACTTCGACAGCACTGTGGAGCTGGATCCGGCCGATTATCAGTTTTATAAGGTACTGAATGTGACAGAGGAAGGCCGCGAGCACGAGCGCTATCCCACGACCATGATGCCGGTTTACCAGCGCGTGGAGTACAAGGAACCGACCGTGACATATTACGGCGAGGACAGCACCTTCACAACGCCGGTCGGAACGACCAAGACCTGTTCGCCGCTTGACGTGGAAAAGAACGCCTATCTCATCGAGGACGATGAGGGGACGGAGCATCACTATACCTTTGAAACGGACAACGGCAGCATCACAAAGATCTTCCGGGACGGCACAGAAGTGACTGAGGACGGCTTTGCACTGCATAAGCTGTTTGACAAGTCGGGCGCGGAGCTGCCGTATTACTGGCTGGTCAAGGATGAGAAAGCTGTTCAGCCCGCGGTGGACATGACGCCGGCAGAACCGACGCCGTTCAAATTCCTGAACAGCGAGGCAATCACCCTGCGCAAGATTGCACGCGGCGACGAGGACAAGGAGCCGATCGCAGGCGCAGGCATGGCGATTGCGGAGTATGAGTCAACGCTGGGCAATCCGCGCACGCTGACCGCAGTCGGTACTGCACGCGGATTCACCACGCAGACCGACAAGGAATTCACCGCAGCCGTTGCGGACGCGACCGACCTGACGGGCGAGCACGGCGCAGAAATTCAGAAGGCAGAGGTTTCCGGCGGAAAGGTACTGCACATCTATAAGATGAGCGAAACCAAAAAGCCGTCGGGCTATGTTGATGCAACAACCGAAACCTACTTCTTCATCTTCGGCGATGTGCTGTATCAGAGGGAAGTCGCGATCGGAACCGATCTGGTCGTACCGTTCCGGGCGAACGGTGAGATTGAACCCATTCAGGCAAATGCCTGGAACAAGCTGACGCTTTCCGAAAGCACACCGGCACAGCGGCTCATCACGCTCGGGGACGACGAGGAAAAGAAGTTCAACCTCCGCAAGACCGATGCGGCGACCGGCCAGCTGATTACCGGCGCAACGCTCCAGCTCATCCGCATCACGGATCCGGATGCACTGGACGGCAAGACGCTCTATTCCGAGCTGGATGCCTCCGCATACGAGGTTGTCGCAGCGAATATCCGCTCCGGCACCGTCTATCAGAGAACCAAAGCACTGGGCGAAGGCACCTATGCAGTTGTTGAAACGGCGATGACCAGCCGGCATTATTCGCACGATGCGGTGGATAAGCTCAATGTGTTCACCGTGGACAGCGACGGCATCGCAGCACCTGGAACAGTCTGTGTGACCGGCTTCACGGTGGAAACCAATGCAGAGAGCAAGGCCGTGACTGTCACGCTGCCGAACGCCAAGACCGGCGATAAGGTTGTGTTCAGCAAGGTCAACGAAAAGGGCGAGATCCTGAGCATTGCCAACACCGCGGATCTGGAAAGCCTGAACATCCGGCTGACCGATTATACCGGTTCGGAACTGAACGCGCTGACCGCAAACATCGTCAGTGATCTGCTCGGCACGCCGGCAACGGCACTCAGCATCAATCTCCCTGCAGACGCAGGTGGGGCGGGTACGCTGCTGCGTACCGTGACAGAGGATACCCTGAACAGCGACCTTGCGGCTGAACAGCAGAGCCCGCTCCTGGGCAGACCGGCGTCGAAGGACAGCGTTGTGTATCACATCTACTGCTTCAGCGAGGAGGCTGTCCCTGCCGGTTACAGCGGGGCCAAGCCGATCTACTTCTACTTTACGTATCCGCGCTACGGCGACGAGGGATTGAAGCTCTACGTGCTGGATATGAACGACGAAGCAAATGCGGCACTCGCAGAGGATGCCTATACCGATCTGGATCATTACAAGCCGGCAGCGGGCGTCCAGAAGACAGAACCGAACGGCAGCACCTATTACGAATATCCGTTCAACATGACGGATGCGCCGCAGTCCAACAGCATCTCGTTCTATAAGCAGGACAACAAGCGCAAGCTGAACGATACAAAGGACGGTACGGTTGAGGACCCGGATCCCGTTATCGGTGCAGAGATGCAGCTGACGCTGGTCAGGGCGTATGCATCCAATCATACCCTGGCGGATGTGAACATCGAACCGGCGGGTGCAGCGGAACTCAGCAGCGACGGCATGACTTTGACATGGACGACCGACGGCACGGAAGTCGTGTTCAAAAACCTGCCGGACGGCGAATACGAAATGACGGAGCTCAGCGCACCGGCCGGTTACAGGAACGCAGGTGCTTATCAGTTCATTTCCGCGGACGGAAAGATCGAGTATCTGAACGGCGGTAACCGCGATTATGTGCGCACGAATTCCGGAAATGACACAGATCCTGACAGAATCGTTGCAACGGACGAGCTGATCACGTTCAACTTCCGTAAGACCAGACCGCTGACCGGTGTGACAGGCGAATCCGATACGCCGGTGCCGGGCGCAAAGATGCGGCTGACCGGAAAGACGGCATCGGGAGAAGCACTGAACCTTTCCAATGTCAGAATGCGTGACGTTCAGCTCTATGTGTCGGCGGATTCGGCAGACGGCCTCAGCGCGGTGAATAAGGGCGACGACGGCCGGACGCTCGGCAACGTCGGTAACCTCGTCCGGACGAATATCATTCCGGATGAAAACACCGATCCGAATATCATCGAGTGGACGACCATCGGAAACGGCGTCATCTTTGAGCAGCTGCCGGACGGCGAGTATACGGTCGAGGAGCTGGAGGCACCGGAAGGCTATGCCAAGGCGGCTCCGCGCACGATCATCGTTGAGAACGGCGCAATCAAGGAAACCGGCGCAACGAGCGCGACTGTTTCCGATGAAAAGATCCTGAACATCGGCAAGGAAGGCATGGGCGGAACGGTCGCGGCGAATAACCGTGCGAAGTTTACGCTCCAGCCTGCCGAGGGCGGCACCATTGAGGGCGTGACCGTGAACGGTGCGCCGCTCGCCGCAGACGGAAAATTCGACGGCAACAGCGCCGACTTTATCGGTCTGAAACCGGGCGAATATACGCTGACAGAGGTCACGGCGCCGAACGGCTTTACCAAGGTGACATCCGAATTCCGGTTCCGTGTCTATGAGGAACGCATCGCAGAAGATGCGAACAATCCGGAGAATTACAGATATGTCCAGAAGATCGCAATGCTCGGCAGCGCGACTGACGGCTTTACGCTCAAGGGCGCAGATGACGAGCTGATCATCACCGACAATGTATCGAAGCTCCGGCTTGCAAAGCTGGATCCGGACGGCGCACTGCTTGCAGGCGCTGAGATGAAGCTGACGTTCAGCAGTCTGGCAACCGGCAAGACGTATCAGAAGATCACGGACGATACGCTGGCACCCAAGGCGTCGGTCACATGGGTGACGGACGAAACAAACAATCCGAAGGAATTTGCCGGCCTGATGGACGGTCTGTACACACTCTCCGAAGTGAAAGCGCCGGACGGCTATACCGTTGCAGAGCCCATCACCTTTGAGGTGCGGGACGGCGTGATCATCGAGGATGAAACCGAAGGCGAGGACGGCACCATGGTGGCCGTGACCGGAACAGGCGTGACCATGATCAATGAGCGCGCAGCTGTCACAACGACCACCGCCCCGGCACCGACCGCAGACGTGAAGATCAACAAGGCGGATCAGTTCGGCGACGAGGTCAAGGGCGCAATGCTGAAACTGACCGGTGAGGATGCAGGCGGCAAGGGCATCGTCTTTGCGGCAGGCAGCCTGGAGCTCGGCGCGGAAGCAAAGCTGGTGAACGGCAGCGGCGACGCGCTGGTCTGGTACTCGGGCATTGAGCCGACCGATGTGAAGAACCTGCCGGACGGCAAGTACACGCTGCACGAGGAGGTCACACCGGGCGACTACGAAACCGCGCATGACATGACATTTGAGATCTCCGGCGGCAAGCTGGTGAAGATCGGCGAGGAGGATGTCGAGAGCGGCAAGGTCATCGAAATGGTCGATGAAAAGATCATTACGACCACGACGACAACCGTTACTACGACAACCACAACTACGACAACGACGACAACCACAACAACTGCGAAGGTCACAACCACAACGGTTACGACCACCGCACCGGAAGTCACAACGACTGTGACAACCACGACTCCGGCCCCGACCGCAGATGTGAAGATCAACAAGGCGGATCAGTTCGGT
>JAFZBC010000257.1:0-3679 GCA_017561965.1 Oscillospiraceae bacterium | reverse complement strand
TCTCATGTATCCGCAGATCGCAAGTGAAACCGGCAGCAAGGCGATCTTTATTCCGTTCGGCATCACCGTGGCGATTGCGCTGGTGCTGCTGTTCATGAACTATTACATCTGGCCGCTCCAGGTCGCAACCAAGCTGAACAAGCGCACGGTGCTGAAAAATGCGTTTATGCTCTCCGGGCTGTCGCTGAAGGAGTGCGTCATTTCGACGCTGGGCTCCGCGCTGATGATCGGCATTGTGGCGGGACTGTGGCTCCTCAACAACGGACTGATCTTTATTCTGGCGTTCTTCCCGGCGGCGTTCATCGGATATCTGGTGATGTTTGTGCATTATCCGGTTGTGCAGAAATTCGTGATCAATCCGTATTATGAGGAGAGCGGCGAGCGGAACCCCGAGGAGGAGGAGGAAATCCCCGAGGAGGAGCGCGTCTTTACCGACCGCGGCGGCACTGAGCAGCCCGTGAAGGTGGAACGCAAAAAGGGCAAGGTAATCTCGTGAAGATGTATCTCCGATGGATTCAGAATGGGGCGTTGCCCCAAACCCCGCCAAAGGGATCAATCCCTTTGGAATCCCGCAGCAGAAAGATCAATGTAAATACATTGTTTTCGTCATAATGGGATTCTTAAGGGACACTGTCCCTTAAGCGGGAGTTTGAGGGCAGAGCCCTCAATTCTGATCTATCGGAGATACCTTTTCACTGATTCGGATTGATGTCCTTCCAGTAATGCACCAGATATTCCGCGCCGGACCAGACCGTCAGAACTGTCGCGATCCAGAACAGCAGCGCAAGGAATATCTCCGCACCGGTATAAACGCCCGCAGGAATGTTCAGCCCGAAGGCGTTGAAATCCAGCCGGAACGACCAGTATACCATAGCCGTAATCAGCGCGATCATCGTGAAGGCCGTTTTCAGCTTGCCCGCAAAGCCTGCCGGTACGACCGTGCCTTTGCCCGCGACGACCAGCCGCAGCGCAGACACCATGAATTCCCGCGTGACGATCAGCAAAAATGCGATAATATTCAGCTTTTGCTGCTGCAAAAAGCAGGAGAGCGCCGCCACGACAAGCACCTTGTCCGCGAGCGGATCGAGGAATTTGCCGAAGTCGGTAATCTGGTGATTCTTGCGCGCAAGATGTCCGTCCACGGCGTCTGTGATGGCCGCAGCCACAAAGACCAGCGTCGCAATCAGATAATGCGCGGGAATGTTCAGGTAAAAGAACAGTACAAACGCCGGTACAAGGATCACACGCAGCAGCGTCAGCTTATTGGGAGTATTCAACTTGCAGTCACCTCTCCGGTCAAATCATAATCATCCACGGTATCCGTGATGTGCACCTGCACAAACTGCCCGATGTTCAGCCCGTCCGCAGGTGTGCCCGGCAGATACAGCCTGCCGTCAATATCGGGTGCATCGGCAGCCGTCCGCGCAAGCCATGCGCCGGCCTGCCGGTCATAGCCCTCGATGACCGCCTCTGCATCTGTTCCGACGCGTGCGGCATTGAGCTCTGCCGCAATCTGCATCTGCTGCTCCATGAGCAGCTCCGCCCGCCGGATCCGGATCTCCTCGTCCACCTGATTCTCCATGCGCGCCGCGACCGTGCCTTCCTCTTCGGAATAGGCAAAGCAGCCCATGCGGTCAAAGCGCATTTCCTGCACAAATTCCGCGAGCTCCTCAAACTGTGCGTCCGTTTCGCCGGGGAATCCGACCAGAAGCGTTGTCCGCAGCGTGATGCCTGGGATGCGCGCGCGGAGCTTTGCAAAGAGCGTCCGCAGCATATCCGCATCGCATTTGCGGCGCATATTTTTCAGCACCTCCGCATTGCAGTGCTGAATCGGAATATCCAGATATTTCACAATTTTCGGTTCTTTTGCAATGACGTCGATCAGCTCGTCGGTGATGCGCTCCGGATAGCAGTACAGCACGCGTATCCAGCGGAAGTCGTCGATCTGACAGAGCGCCGTCAGCAGCTCCGGCAGGCGCGATTCGCCGTAGAGATCCTCGCCGTAGCGCGTGGTATCCTGTGCAATGACGATCAGCTCCTGCACGCCGTACGCCGCAAGTGAGCTTGCCTCTGCAAGCGCGTCCTCCATCGGTACGGAGCGGAATTTTCCGCGGATCTGCGGGATGGCACAGTAGGTGCAGCCGTTGGAGCAGCCCTCCGCGACCTTGAGATACGCGGTAAAGGGCATGGTCGCAATGACGCGCTTTCCGGTCAGCGGCATACAGCTTTTCGGTGCAAACTGCACGATCTGTTCGTCGTCGGAGAGCATGGACAGGATCTCCGCGATCCTCGTCTGATCCCCGATGCCGATGACGGCGTCCGCCTCCGGGAACTGCTCCGCGACCTCTTTTTTGTAGCGCTCCGCAAGGCAGCCGGTCACGATGATCCGTTTCAGAGAGCCCTCCGCTTTCAGCGCGCCGAGCTCTAAGATCGTGTCGATCGCTTCCTCCTTGGCGGACTGGATAAAGCCGCAGGTATTCACAATGGCAATGTCCGCTTCCGCGGGATTCGTTGTGAGCGTATACCCTGCTTCCTTGATCTGCGCGAGCATCCGCTCGGAATCGACTAAATTCTTGGCACAGCCAAGTGATACCATGCTGACGACCATTCCTACACTCCCGTTTTTATGATTCTGCAACGGACTGCATGGATGCTGCATATCCGTTCTCATATTCTCTGTCCGCAGAGGATGCGGTCAGCGCCTCCGCGGAAAGCGTACCCTTTCCGTCGAAGCGGTAAAAGCGTCCGGCATCTGCAATGAATTCGATCACGCAGTAATCCGGATCGTCAATGCCCTGCGGATAATATTTTTCGTCGCCCGGATTCCAGAGCAGCTCTTTATAAGCGCGCTCCGTCCGGATCTCGGCACGTCCGTACAGGCACAGTCCCTCAAATTTCGCATCGTCTGAAAAATACAGGCAGGCATTGCTGTTATGCAGCAGGCTCTGCACATGCGCGGAGCTTGTATTGGTGGAAATCAGATGTCTGCCGAGCCCCTTGTGCCAGACGCAGTACACCTTCCGGATATTCTGCCGCCCCTGCTCATCCGTATAGCCGATTTCCGCAAACAGCGAGCGGTTCACCAGCGCGGCGAGTTCGTCATGTGTCATTGTTCCCGTTCTCCTCCTGCCACGCATAATAGTCTTCGATTGCAAATCTGATCTGTTGATAAGTGTACCCGCGCCGGACCAGTGCCGCCGTGACCTTTTCCGTCGATTTGCGGTCGTCCGGATCGGTCAGGTACCGCGCGTATTTCTTTTGCAGGATCTCCAGCAGCTGTGCGGAAATCTGTTCCGCATTATCATATGCGGCGAGCGCATCGTCGATGTCTTCCTGCGAAAGCCCGCGGTGCCGCATCTCGTATTCCGCGCGCCGGAGCCCGAACTTTTTGCCTTCGACAAAATGCCGTGCAAGCTGCTCTGCATACAGCGCGTCATTGAGAAACCCGTACCGCGTCAGCTTTTCCAGCGCGGCGAGCACGGCGTCCTCCTGCGCATTCGGCGCGGTCATCAGCTTGTCGTAGAGCTCACGGTAGGAATACCCGCGCTTTTCCAGCAGGTACAGCCCGTATTCGTAGGCGCGGTGCTCCGCAGCCTGCCGTTTCAGCTCTGCGATCCGTGCTTCGTCCAGATCGTCGCCGGTGTGCAGGAATTCCGACTGCACCAGATCTGCGTGCAGC
>JAFZBC010000256.1:0-3349 GCA_017561965.1 Oscillospiraceae bacterium | reverse complement strand
GAACGGCATCAGATGGGCGCCGAACACCATGGCAAAGACCATCAGCATCTTTTCCGGCACCGTCGGGTACACCCACATGACAATCAGCAGATAGGGCAGCTGATTCAGCGAAAACAGCAGCCCAAGACTGCTCAGCGGATTATTTTTATCCTGAAACGGGATATGCAGAACCTTCGACAGCAAAAATGCAAGCGGCATCAGCGGCGCCGTGCAGCAGAAGGTCAGCAGATTTTTGGTCAGGACCGGCAGACCGGTCAGATGTACGATCAGCACCAGTGTCCAGATGATCACAGATGCAAGAATAAAATGGATGCCTTTTTTCTGTTTCCGGGCACAGTCGCCGCGTAATTCATCGAGATTCATTGCTGTATATTCTCCTCCGATTCCTGCTGCAAATCCGTATGCCGTTATATTCCGAGCCGGAGGGACGCACCGCCCGCCCAGCACCATGTCAGATTATAGCCGCCGCAGTCGCCGTCCAGATCGAGCAGCTCGCCGCAGAAAAACAGACCTTTATGCAGCCGCGATTCCAGCGTACCGGTCACGCATTCCCCTGCAACGCCGCCCGCGGTGACCTGTGCCTGCGCGAATTTCGCCGTACCCGTCACCGGAAAGCGCCAGTCCCGCAGGAGGGAAGCCAGCGTTTCCTTTGTGCTCTCCGGAAGCGCCGAAGCGGGCTCCGTGCAGCTTCCGCCGGACTGCTTGATGCAGCATTCCGCGATGCGCTTCGGGAGCAGACCGGTCAGCAGGTCACCTGCCGGGAGATTCCCGCGCAGCGAAAGCAGCCCGTCCAGCAGCGGCACTGTGTCATGCACCGGAACATCCGGCAGCAGATCCAGTGCGATTTCCGCGCGGCTGCCGTACTCCCCCGTCAGACGGGAGAGATTGAAGATGCAGATGCCGGAGAGTGCGCCGTCGGTAAACTGCACCTCGCCGGATTCCTGCTTTACGGTTTTGCCGCCGCAGACCGCCTTTGCCGCTGCCCGCACGCGCAGACCCTTCATCGCACGGACGCGCGCCGGATCGGTCGGGACAGGGCAGAGTGAGGGGCGCGGCGGAATGATCGTATACCCCATTTTCCGCAGGATCGGGTACAGGCTGCCGTCCGTGCCGCAGTTCGGTGCAGCAGCACCGCCCGCCGCCAGGATCACGGCATCCGCAGAAAAGCGTTCCTCCCCGCAGAGCACCGTCCATTTCCCGTTCTTCGGGATCAGCCCCGTCACCTGCTTTTCGCAGAGCGTCTGTACGCCCAGCTGCTCCGCCGCAAAGCGCAGCGCATCGAGCACGGAGGCAGCCGTTCCGCTCATCGGATACATGCGCCCCTCGCTGTCGGTTCTGGTATAGAGCCCGAACCGCCGGAAATACGCTTTTGCATCAAACGCTGCAAGGATCTGTTCCGCCTGCTTCACGCTGCCGTGATAATGCGAAAAATCAAAGCCTTCATGTCCCAGATTGCACCGTCCGTTGCCAGTCAGCAGCAGCTTTTTCCCGACGCGCGGCAGCCGCTCCAGAATCGTCACGGAACAGCCCTGCTCCGCCGCATTGATGGCAGCGGACAGTCCCGCAGCACCGCCGCCGACCACAATCACGCGCCTGCTCATGTGAGTGTCAGCGCTTTCAGCTGATGCTCGCCGCTTTCTGCACGCAGCAGCTTCGGCGCTGTGAGCAGCACGCCGATCAGCACGGAGGCAAGCAGACAGAGCACACATTTTGCGAGCTCCGGCAGCAATCCGGAACGGAATATCTCATATTTCATAAACCGCGGGAATGCAAGGAAGCATTTGCCCGTCGTCTGATTGTTGATCACCAGCTTGGTATACCGGATGCTTTCCAACACGGCTCTGCGGTCAAAGTCTTCTCCGAGCTGTTCGTTCAGCGCAGCAAGCTCATCCGGCGCCATGCTGTCCATCGCATCCAGCAGCTCCTGCGCCGATGCCCGGATCGTTTCCGCCTGCGCGGCATTCTCACGGTTCGCATCCGCCATTCTGCCGCTCAGATGCAGCACCGAAGCGCCGCAGCCTGCAATCAGGCAGAGTACCCCACAGAGAATCACGGCGGGACGCGTCAGCTTTTTGCCGAACTTTTTCATCAGAAGAAGCCCCGCAACCAGCCCGGCATACCCGGTCAGGATGCTGAGATAGCTGAGCTTCAGCACCGCAAAGGTCAGCAGGAACACGAGCACCGCACCTGCGGCTGCACCGAGCATCAGCCCTGATTTGTTCGGCTTCTCCTCCGCATGCTTATCGGTATCCGCCTGCATCTGCGACTCAACATGCGGTTTGCATGCATCGCAGACCGTCACGCCGGTGCCGTCCAGCAGATACTGTGAAAATCCGTGCTCCGTGCCGCAGACCATGCAGCAGGGAATCAGCCCGAGATCGGCTGCCAGCGCGACCAGCTCCGCAGTGACGGACGCCGCCCTGCTTTCCGTTTCGTCCTTTGCCAGCGAAATGATTGCCGACAGCCCGCGTTCGCGGTAAACGAGTGCGGCCGCGCCCGGATGCGCCATGCGCCACTCCTCCAGCGCGGATGCAAGATCCGCCTCTGTTTTGCCCGCGGGCTGCTTTGCAACGATCCGCAGCGACATCGTATCGCGCCGCGGGATAATCTGCACAAAAACAGGGTAACCGCCCTGCATACTGCCCCAGAATGTTTTTTCCTTGCTGTCATACTGCAAGCCGGTCAGCCTGCAAAATGCGCCGGTATCAAAACCCATAGTATCCTCCGTTGATCATCCGCTGTGCAGTCAGACCTGCTGTCAGCGTTATGGATCCGTCTGCGGATCCTGAACACGATCCTGCATACTGTGTTTGCAGTCATCGCGGCTGTATTGTATTGATTCAGCCCTTTACCTCAGTATAGTAAAACACGGCCAGCTGTGTTCTGTCGCGCAGATTCAGCTTATCGAGCAGCGTGCTGATATAATTGCGCACGGTCCCCTCCCCGAGGTAGAGCTTTGCGGCGATTTCCTTATTGGAAAGCCCTTCCGCAACCTGCTCCATGATGACGCGCTCCTTGTCCGTGATGCCGTGTGCCTCAAAATCAAAGGAGCCGCGCGGCTTCATCAGCTCGGGCAGTTTGCCGATGATCTTGTCCCCGAACACAGTCTGCCCGCGCATCACGGCCTCCAGCGCGGGGGCAATCGCAGAAAAATCCTGTTTCAGGATGTACCCCTTGGCGCCCAGACTGAATGCGTCCATGATGTACTCGTCATCGGAAAAGGTCGTCAGATAAAGGATCCGGGCATCCGGGCTTTCCCGCAGGATCACCCTGCCGGCCTCCAGACCGGTCATGCCCTCCATGCGGATATCCATGAGGATGACGTCCGGATGATGCTGCCGGTACAGCG
>JAFZBC010000255.1:0-10270 GCA_017561965.1 Oscillospiraceae bacterium | reverse complement strand
TTTCTGCACATATTTCAGAGGACGGCAGCATAGTAATCAGTGAGGTCGCGGTCAGCGGCGACCGGCTGACCGGCAGCGTATATCTGCACGAGTGGCTCGGCACTGAAGTGACCGTCACGGAAGGAGGCGGCTGACATGCATCCGCGAATCAGAGAACTGACGGAACGGCTGTGCGGCGAAAACAGATCCCGCCTGATTCTGCTGCTCGGCATCTGCGGCGCCGTGCTGCTTCTCCTGCCCCAGCACAGCAGAAAGGAACCGGTTTCGCTGACGCCCCCGGCTGACGGCACCGTACAGGCTGAGCAATACCGGGAGCAGCTGGAGGAACGCCTGACCGGGCTGCTCTCTGCGATGGAGGGCGTCGGACAGGCGGAGGTCATGATCACGGTCAGCGGCACCGCAGAGCAGATCTACGCGGAGGAGATCCGGACGTCCCGCGGCGACAGCGGCATCCGGCAGGAATCGGAGCCCGTCATGACACGCAGCGGAAGCACGGAATCGCCGCTCATCGCAAGAACGGTCTGCCCCGCCGTTGAGGGCGCTGCCATTCTCTGCGACGGCGGGGATCACGCTGCCGTGCAGGAACGCGTCAGTCGTGCAGCCGCTGCGCTGCTCGGCATTCCGCAGACAAGGATCTTCGTCGGAAGATCCGCTGCATCCAAATTCTGAGAGGAGCCCGTATTATGAAAAAGCCTACATGCATCATCGGAAAAAAGCAGATCGCCCTCAGTGCACTGACACTGCTGCTCGGCGGTGCGGTCTATCTGAACTATGTGCTTGCGGACGGCAGCGGCCTGCTTTCCGCTGAACTCCTGCGGACTGCACCGGATCCCGCCGCAGCCTTCGGCGCAGAGGATCCTGCCGATTACGGCACCGCGGAAATGGTCAGCGCATCGCCGTCAAAATCGGACTACTTCGCGCAGGCACGGCTTGACCGGCAGAGCAGCCGCGATTACGCCGTCCAGACGCTCCAAAGCATCATCGGCGGCGGCGACCTCAGCGAGAACGAAATGGTCACAAACGCGATCGACGCGGTCAATCTCTCCAAGCAGATGGAACGCGAAAGCGTAATCGAGAATCTGATTCTGTCGCAGGGCTTCTCCGACTGCGTTGTCTATCTGGACGGCCAGACGGCAAAGGTCGTTGTGGAAAGCAGCGGTCTAGCGCCGGAGCAGGCCGCCGCAATCAAAGAGATCGTGCTCTCGGAATCGGATATTGCGCCCGAAGGCATCCGGATTTTTGAGGTCGCGGCCGGTGCAGATTCCGCAGGAAACCCGCCTGCATAAAAAATATTTGGGAAATATCCTGTTTTTTTCAAAAAAAGGTTGTACGAAAAGCGAAAATCTGTTATAATATAAGATGTATCTGTGCAGGCTGACAGCAGGAAGCCTCCTGCTGTCCGTCTGATCTTCGCTGAAAAACCGAGGAGGTATGCAATATGAGTAATGATTATCCGAAAAAGGCATTCACCGCCGGTGAGGTCCGGATCTCCGAAAACGTGATCCGTTCCATTGCAGGCGTTGCCGCAAAGGAAGTGGACGGCGTGGCCGAGCTCGCGGAAAGCAAGGGCTCTCTGCTGATGCCCGCACCGGCACCGGTCAGCGTCAGCGTTGTCAATGATATGGTCGAGATCACTGTCCGCCTTGTGCTGATGAGCGGCGTCCGCCTGACGACCGTTGCAGAGCAGGTGCAGCAGAATATCAAGGAAAATGTTCAGAGCATGACCGGCGTGGTCGTATCCAAGGTGCATGTGATTGCCTCTGATATTGCATTTGACGACTGAGCACGAAAGGATTCCAACATGCCGAAAATTACCAGACGTGAAATCCGCGACAGCGCTATGAAGCTGCTGTTTGAAACCACGCTGCGGGATGATCCCGTAGAAGCCCTGTACGAGATCGCAGAGGAGATCGACGAGATCATCGTCAATGACGAGGTCCGCACATTGGTGGACGGCACGCTCGCACATCAGGCGGAGATCGACGCGATCATTCAGAAATACAGCCCGAAGCGCAGCATCAGCCGCATTGCCAAGCTGTCGCTTTCCATCATGCGCCTTGCAGTGTACGAGATTCTCTATGACGATCTGACACCGACAAACGCAGCCATCTCCGAGGCACTGCTGCTCGCGGAGAACTACTCCAATAACACCGAGGATATCCGCTTTATCAACGGTCTGCTCGGCGCATATGCCAGAGCAGAGCACCCGCAGCAGCCGGAAGACAGCGCATCATGAAGCTGCTCGGTATTGACACCAGCAATTACACAACCTCCTGTGCGTGGTTTGATACAGACAGCGGCACAATCCGCCAGCGAAAGCAGCTCCTGCCCGTTCCGGAAGGACAGGCCGGACTCCGGCAGAGCGATGCGGTCTTTCATCACACAAGGCAGCTGCCTGCTCTGACGGAACAGCTTGCAGCGGATGCCGGCGGGCGTCTTATGCCGCAGGCAATCGGCGTATCCGTTTCGCCGCGCTCCGCGGAGGGCTCCTATATGCCCTGCTTTCTCGCGGGTGCGGGCGCCGCACGGATCCTTGCGGCAGCAGAGAACGTCCCGCTGCACACAACCTCGCACCAGATGGGACATATTCTTGCGGCGCTTTATTCAGCAGGCTGTCTTTCCTGGCTGAAGCCCGATGCAGCGCCGTTCCTTGCATTTCATGTCAGCGGCGGCACAACGGACTGCGTCAGATGCATTCCCGATGCAGACGCCGTCCTGCGGATCGAACCGGTTTCCGAATCGCTGGATCTCAAAGCGGGACAGGCGGTAGACCGCGTCGGACTGATGCTCGGACTGCAATTTCCCTGCGGTCCTGCACTGGAACAGCTTGCATCGCAAAGCAGCAGCACCAGGCATATGCAGGTGCATCTGAAAGACGGGTGCTGCTCGCTCTCCGGCTTGCAGAATCAGTGCAGGCAGATGCTTGATCGGCAGACGCCCCCGGCGGAGATTGCAAAATACTGCCTGAATTCCATCGCGGCGGTGCTCACTGCCATGACAAAAGATGCCGCACAGAAATCCGGGAATCCGGCTGTGCTGTATGCGGGCGGCGTGCTCTCCGACCGGCTGATTCAGGATCAGCTGAAAACGCTGCCGTTTGAAACTGCATTTTCGGCACCGGAATTCTCCTGCGACAACGCCGCAGGCATTGCGGTTTACGCCGCACGGAAGGAGATGCCGTCATGTCTGTTCTGACCGTCAGCCAGCTGAACCGCTATGTCGCCTTCCGCTTGCAGGAGGACGCGAAGCTGCGCGGCGTTTTACTGCGCGGCGAGATCGCCAATTTTACGCGGAATTTCCGTTCCGGGCACTGCTATTTTAGCGTGCGGGACGAGGAGGCGTCCGTCAGGGCGGTGATGTTCCGCTCCAATGCGGACAGGCTCCGCTTTGCGCCCGAAAACGGGATGCATGTGCTCTTACAGGGCACGGTGACGCTCTATGAGCGGGACGGATCCTATCAGATCAATGTCACGGACATTCAACCGGACGGCGTCGGCGCGCAGGCACTGGCTTTGCAGCAGCGGCGCGAGAAGCTGGCAAAGCTCGGCTATTTTGCAGCTGAGCGAAAGCGTCCGGTTCCGCCCATGCCGCAGAAGATCGGCATTGTGACTTCCCGCAGCGGCGCGGCACTGCACGATATGCTGCAAATCCTGGAACGCAGGTTCCCGATCGGAACAGTCTGCATTTATCCCGCGCTCGTACAGGGCGACGATGCCCCGCGCTCGATCGCGGAGGCACTGCTGGCAGCCGGTCAGGACGGCTGCGATGTGATCCTCATGGGACGCGGCGGCGGATCAAATGAGGATCTTTCCGCTTTCCAGTCAGAGGCAGTCGCAGAGGCGGTGTTCCGTTCGCCGGTGCCGGTCATCAGCGCCGTCGGACACGAAACGGATCACTGCATTGCGGACGAGGTCGCAGATCTCAGAGCCCCGACACCGTCTGCGGCGGCTGAGCTTGCTGTACCGGAGCTGTCCGTTCTGCTCTCTGCCGTTGTACGCCAGAGAGAACGGCTGAACATCGCCTTTTCCGCGCTGACGGACGAAAAAAGCGCGGCACTCGATGCGCTCGGCAGCAGACTGAAACAGCAGAATCCGGCTTATGCAATCGCAATGCAGAGCAATGCGCTTTCTGCACTGACCGTCCGGCTCCGTCATGCGGCGGAAAAGCAGCTGGACATCAGCACACAGGCATTCGCGCTGATGCTTAGCAGACTGGAGGCCGTCAGCCCCGTTGCCGTTTTGCAGCGCGGCTATGCGCTCGTTTATCAGCAGGACAGGCTCGTCCGGGAAGCGGATTCGCTGGAACCGGGTGATCTGCTGGAGATCCGGCTGGCAAGCGGGAGCCTCCGTGCGGCGGTCACGGAGATCCGAAAGGAAGATGAGATATGAAATTTGAAGAAGGAATGCGGCAGCTTGCTGAGATTACAGAGAAGCTCGAAGCAGGCGGTCTGCCGCTGGAGGAGGCCGTGCGGCTTTACGGTGAGGGCGCAAAGCTCGCGGAAAGCTGCAAAAAGGAGCTTGAACAGGCCAGGCTGACGGTTTCCGAATATACAAAGCCTGCCGCAGAACCGGCAGATACCTAACACGGAACGGCGGACGCTGCATCTGCCGAACGGAGAAGAAAATGAACAGAGAACGTCAAATTACGGCAATGCCCATCCCTGATCTTCAGTATATGAAGCTGCCGGACGACCTGCAAAAGCTGACGCTCCCCCAGTGTGTGGCACTGTGCGAAAAGATCCGCAAATATCTGATCGACACGGTGCTTCAGACCGGCGGACACCTCTCCTCTAACCTGGGTGTCGTGGAGCTGACGCTGGCGCTGCACCGGCACTTTCATTCCCCGAAGGACAGAATCGTATGGGATGTCGGACATCAGGCATATGTACACAAAATCCTGACCGGCCGTGCAGGACGTCTGCCCGAGCTCCGGCAGGAAAACGGTCTTGCGGGCTTCCCGAAGCCGTCGGAATCCGTCCATGACACGTTTATCACCGGTCACAGCAGCACGGCTGTTTCCGCGGCGTTCGGCATGGCGGAGGCAATGCGGCTGTCCGGCGACACGGCGCATTACGCCGTCGCAGTCGTCGGGGACGGCGCCATGACCGGCGGCATGTTCTATGAGGGACTCAACAATGCCGGTAAAACCAAGACCAATCTGATCGTCATTCTGAACGACAACAACCAGGCCATTTCCAAAAATGTCGGTGCCATCGCAAAATATCTGACGCGCATCCGCAGCAGCTCCGACTATGTCCGCGCAAAGTGGAAGGTCGAGAGCGTCATCCGCAAGACACCGGCCATCGGTGATATGCTTGCGGTCAAGCTGAAAAATACCAAGGACAGAATGCGCCACAATATCGTCCAGTCCACGATCTTTGAGGATCTGGGCTTTGTCTATCTCGGCCCCGTGGACGGGCATGACATGGAGGCGCTCGACGATGCACTGGAGGTCGCAAAAAGCTATCGCAGACCGGTGCTCGTCCATGTCAATACGGTCAAGGGCAAGGGCTACAAGCCTGCGGAGGACAACCCCGGCGAATATCACGGCGTCCCGCGCTGCGAGGGCGTCCATGCGGATATTGCCCGCGTGGATCTCGACGCCAAGGATCCGGAGCTGTCAATCGACGAGTGCTTCTCGACCGTGTTCGGCAGGCACCTGAATGAGCTGGCCAAGCGCGATGACCGCATCTGTGCAGTAACCGCTGCCATGAAATACGGCACAGGTCTGCAATTTTTCTATGCGGATCACCATGACCGGTTCTACGACGTCGGCATTGCGGAGCAGCACGCTGTCACGTTCTGCGCCGCGCTCGCTTCGATGGGAAAGCTGCCGGTTTTTGCAGTCTATTCGACATTTTTGCAGCGCAGCTTCGACCAGCTGCTCCATGATACAGCCATTGCAGGGTATCATCTCGTGCTCGGCGTGGACAGAGCCGGTCTGGTCGGTGAGGACGGCGAAACGCATCAGGGAATCTTTGATATTCCGATGCTGACGTCAATCCCCGGCTGCACGGTCTATTCCCCCGCCAATTATGCGGAGCTGAAGCTCTGCCTCGGGCGCGCAATCTACGAAGAAAAAGGGCTTGTCGCTGTCCGCTACCCGAGAGGGAAAGAGAAGGAGCATTCCGCTTTGAAGCCCGCTGCTGCGCTGACACACGAGCCGGGCAGCGAAACGCTCATTGTCACCTACGGCAGACTGTCCGAGCAGGTATATGCTGCGGCGGAACAGCTGCATCAGGACGGCATTCCCTGCGGCATTCTGCGCCTGACAAAGATCTACCCGCTGCCCGATGAAGTCCGGCAGATCGCGGAGCAGTACAGCAATATCTGCGTATTTGAGGAAAGCAGCTGCACCGGCAGCATCGGCGAAAAGCTCGCTGCCATGCTGATGCTCTCTGACTGGCGCGGCAATTACCGATGTCATGCGATCAGCGGCTTTGTGCAGCAGGCGTCTGTCAATGCCTGCCTTGCGAACTGCGGGCTGACCGAAGAGGAAATCTGCAAGGCCGTAAAGGAGCTGCACAATGGCTGAGCGGCTCGATACCGCGCTGACAGCGCGCGGACTTTGCAGCAGCCGGAACCGCGCACAGACGCTCATCAGCGAGGGGCATGTCACGGTCAACGGCAGCATCTGCATGAAGGCGTCGCAGAAGGTCACGCCGGAGGATACCATCGCCGTCACGGAGGAACTGCCCTTTGTCGGGCGCGGCGGCTATAAGCTGCGGTTCGCGCTTGCAGAATTTCAGATCCGGCTGGACGGCCTGAACTGCCTCGACATCGGCGCTTCGACCGGCGGCTTCACGGACTGTATGCTCCAGCACGGCGCGGCACATGTGCTCGCGGTAGACGTCGGACACGATCAGCTTGCACCGGAGCTCCGGACGGATCCCCGCGTCACGGTCATGGAGGGCACCGATCTGCGGACGCTAGCACCGGATACGGACGGGCTCCCCGCGGATTTTGCGTCCTGCGATGTTTCGTTTATTTCGCTGCGGCAGATCATCCCGCATCTGCCTTCGCTTCTGACGGGAAAGGGCACCGCGGTGCTGCTCGTCAAACCGCAGTTTGAGGCGGGACGCGCGGCGCTGAACAAGCACGGCATCGTCAAAGACGAAAAGCTCCGGCAGCAGGTGCTGCGGGACATCATGAACTGCTGTGCCGAACACGGTCTGCTGCCGTCAGGCAGCTGCGAATCCCCGATCAAGGGCGGCAGCGGCAACACGGAATACCTGTTATATGTGAAAAGAGAACTGCCATGAACTGTGTGATCGACCCGAATCTTTCCAAGAAAGCCGCAATTCAGACTGCCGTACAGGTCTGCGAACGGCTAAAAACACTCGGCGCGGAGATCCGCATGTCCGATACGGTGCAGCAAGCATTTCCCGGCATGGACGGTGTCCGGTTCCTGCCCGCGGCATCGGTTCTGGAGGACGCAGACTTCGTCATTGCAATCGGCGGCGACGGAACAATCCTGCGCGCATCCGGCTGGATCCTGGACTACGCCGCAATGCACAGCACGCCGCCGGTCAAGCTGGTCGGCATCAATACCGGAACGCTCGGTTTTCTAGCTGCGTTTGAAGCCTCGGAGCTGGATATGCTCGAACGGCTGCAAAACGGTCAGTATGCGATCTCGCACCGGATCATGCTGAAAGCGACGATCTGCGGCGGAGAGCAGGACGGCTTTGAAACGCATGTACTCAATGATATTTACGCCTCGCGGTTAAACGGCAGAATCTGTGATTTCGCAGTGTCCGTCGATAACCGGCAGATCGGCGTGTACCGCGCGGACGGCATCATCTTCTCGACGCCGACCGGCTCCTCGGCCTATGCGCTTTCCGCAGGCGGCCCCGTCATCGAGCCGGATCTTGCGCTGATTGAGATGAACCTGATCTGTCCGCATTCGCTGTTTGCCCGCCCGATGCTCTTTGCGCCGCAGAGAAGCATCCGCGTCACCTACCGCGGCGCCGGGGACGGCGGACTCAATGTCCATGCAGACGGCGTGCATACGGCTGTGCTGCACAATGCACAGTCCTTTACCGTGACCAGCTCAGAGCGCTTTATGCCCTTTGTGGACTGCAAAGGCACCGCATTTTACGACGCACTGAACGGCAAGCTCATGCGCCCGATCAAGGAGATGCTCTGAGCCCGTTCAGATCAGACCGACCATGTATCAAGACAAAAAACGGAGGGCAGAATCATGCTCAATGCCAGACAGGAAATGATCTTACAGCTGATCGGTACGCATGAGATCAGCACACAGGAAATGCTGCGCGATCTGCTGGAGGAAAACGGCTTTTCCGTCACGCAGGCGACAATTTCACGTGACATCCGGCAGCTCAAGCTGCGGAAAAAGCGAACCGCATCCGGTCAGAACTGCTATGCGAAGGGGCCGTCTGCGCCCGCCGCACCGAGCGGGCTTCTGACAGACGTCGTCGTCCGGATCGACTATGCGATCAATACCGTCGTCGTCACCTGTCATGCAGGCTCTGCACAGGCAGCCTGCGCAGTCATCGACCGGCTCCAGCTGCCGGAAATCGTCGGCACGATTGCCGGTGACGACACGATTTTTATTCTGACACGCTCGGAAAATGCTGCAAAACAACTGATTCGTTTACTGGAAACCCATATCTGGGGGTAACACATGTTAAAGGAACTTGCGATCGAAAACCTCGCGGTCATCTCCGCGGCGCAGATCCCGCTGGAACAGGGCTTCAACGCCTTCACCGGCGAAACCGGCGCCGGAAAATCCATTCTGATCCACGGAATTCAGGCTGTCCTCGGACAGCGGACAAGCAAGGATCTGGTACGCACCGGCTGTAAAAAAGCTGTGATTACGGCACAGTTCTCGCCGCTCTCGGATGAAACGAGGGCGGTTCTGGCTGAATACGGCCAGGACACTGCCGACGACGAGCTGCTGCTGACGCGCGAGATCTCTGCGGACGGCGGCAGCATCGGCAAGGTCAACGGAAAGCCCGCAGCCGCCGCGATGCTCCGTGCGCTCGGAGAAACGCTCGTAAACATTCACGGGCAGCATGACAATCAGATCCTGCTCCGCCCGGAACGGCATCTGGAGGTGCTCGACCGCTTCGGGGACGATTCCTCGCTGCTGACGGAATACCAAAAGGAATTTCACGATTTGCAGGCCTGTGCGCGCACGCTGAATCAGCTGAAAAAAACCGAGCAGGAAAAAATGCTCCGTCTGCAAACCCTGCGGGAAACCATCACCGAAATCGGGGAACTGGATCCGCAGCCGCAGGAGGACCGCCTGCTGGATGAGCAGTATCATGCTGCCGCCCGCGCAGAGGATAATGCAGAAGCTGCATCTGCGGTCTGCCGGATGCTGACAGACGGAGAGGAAAATATCTCTGATGCAATCGCAATGGCCTGCGAACAGCTCGGCAGGCTTGCGTCCGCAACGCCCGAAGCTGAGGGGCTCCACGAACGGCTGAAAGCGCTGAACATCGAGCTGCGTGACATCGCAGATGAGGTCAGCAGCCTGACCGACGGGATGCTCTCCCCTGCTGAATTCCAGAAGCTCTCCGACCGCCGAAACGCCGTCAACAGCATGGCGGTGCATTATCATACTGACGCGGACGGTCTGCGGCAGATTTATGCCGATGCGCTGCAAGAGATCGAGGCCATCGAAACCGACTCTGACCGGCTGCACAGGCTCACGGATGAACGGACAGAGCGTCTGCACCGGGTGACGGCGCTCGCAAGGCAGCTGACCGCACACCGGCAGAAGCTGGCAGAAACCTTTTCCCGCAGAGTCGGAGAGGAGCTTGCGTATCTGAATATGCCGCGCGTGCAGCTCTCCGTTGCACTGACGCAGGGCAAGCTGACGCCGAGCGGCATGGACCGCGCGGAATTCCTGATCTCTGCAAACCCCGGCGAGCCGCCCAAGCCGATTGCGCAGATCGCATCCGGCGGTGAGCTTTCCCGCATGATGCTGGCGCTCAAGGCCGTGCTTGCAGAGCGCGATGCGATCCCGACGCTGATTTTCGACGAGATCGACACCGGCGTCAGCGGCAAGGCCGCACAGAAAATCGGCCTGAAGCTGCGGGAGCTTTCGAAGCACCATCAGGTGATCTGTGTCACGCATCTGGCACAGCTTGCCACACAGGCAAACCATCATCTGCTGATTGAAAAACACAGCACTGATACCGCAACGAACACGGAGGTCACTGTCCTGAACAGAAGTCAGCGTATTGAAGAAATCGCGCGCATCATGGGCGGCGACGACCGCTCTGAGCTTCTGCTGAAAACCG
>JAFZBC010000254.1:0-3963 GCA_017561965.1 Oscillospiraceae bacterium | reverse complement strand
GTGATGGGCGACAACCGCCTGTACAGCATGGACAGCCGCAGCCCGCAGGTTGCGCTGATCCCTGAGCGCGAGATCCTCGGAACGGCGCTGTTCCGCTATGACCGCGACAAGGAGCAGCGGTCAAAGTGGACGGAGCGGTTCGATTACTTATTCTGATACGAAACGGAGGGATCCGTGATGGAGCCTTGGGAGAAGGAGCAGCAGACCTCCCCTGCGGCGGGGCAGGAGCCCGGCGGCGACGAGGAGAGCGGTCACTTTTTCAGCGACCTGATGGATATTGCGGAGGCCGGTGTGCTGACGGTATTCATTTTTCTGCTGGTTTTCATTTTTCTGATCCGCCGCGTAACGGTTGACGGCGGTTCCATGAATCCGACGCTGATCGACAAGGATCAGATCCTGATTCTGATGTCGCTGTATGAGCCGAAGAACGGGCAGATCGTTGTGCTGGATGACAAGGTTTCCGCCGTGTTCTGGGATGAGGAGCAGACGCAGGTCGCAGAAAAGGACGGCTCCGACATGGTGCTCGTCAAGCGGCTGATTGCAAAAGGCGGGCAGACCATTGATATTGATGCCTCGCAGGGCACCGTTAAGGTGGACGGCGTGCTGCTCGATGAACCGTATATCGCAGATCCCACAACCGTTGACGACGGCGCGTTTCATTATCCGATGACCGTGCCGGAGGGATACATTTTTGTGATGGGCGATAACCGCCTGTACAGCATGGACAGCCGCAGCCCGCATGTCGCGCTGATTCCGGAGAGCGAAATCCTCGGAACGGCGCTGCTTCGCTATGACCGCGACAAGGATCTGCGGACAAAGTGGACGGAGCGGTTTGATTTCTTATTCTGATACGAAACGGAGGGAGCAGCAATGGAGCCTTTTGAGGAAGAAAAGCAGGTGACGGCAGAAGCCGTACAGGAAGCAGCGGAAACTGTGCAGGAGGCTGAGGAAGCCACTCAGGAAGCAGCGGAAGCTGTGCAGGAAGCGGCGGAAGCCGTACAGGAAACCGCAGAAGCTGCACAGAATACAGCGGCCGCAGCCGGAGAGGCACAGCCGGAGGCGGAGGCCGCAAAGGAAAAGGACGGCGGCTTGCTCGGAGATCTGATGGATCTGATCGAATCCGTGGTTGTGTCCGTCTTTGTGGTGATGCTGGTCTTTACGTTTCTGGTCTGTACGGCGGATGTCGAGGGCTCTTCGATGGAGCCGACGCTGCTGGAGAACAACCGCCTGCTGGTCAACCGGATCGACAAGCATTACAAAAGAGGCGATATTCTGATCCTGGACAGCGATAAGGCGCGGATCCCGGAGCCGGACGGCACGATTTATGAGAAAAAGGGTCTGGAAAAGCGCATTGTCAAGCGCCTGATCGCACAGGGCGGTCAGCAGATCGACATTGATTTCGATGAGGGCATTGTCCGCGTGGACGGCGAGGTCCTTGACGAGCCGTATATCAGCGCACCGACAATGCGCGACATCGGCGGATTTACATATCCGATCACGATCCCGGAGGGCTATGTCTTTGTCATGGGCGATAACCGTCCCGTTTCCAACGACAGCCGCTCGGATATGATCGGGCTGGTTCCGGTGGAGAACATCATCGGCAAGGTGATCATCCGGATCTCGCCGCTGAGCGATTTCGGAAAGGTAGAATAATTCGGAACACGGAGGGAGGCAGCCTATGGAGGATATGAAGGATATCCAGTGGTTTCCCGGCCATATGGCGAAAACGCGGCGCATGATCGCAAAGAGTCTGCCGCTTGTGGATGCCGCTGCCGAACTGCTGGATGCCAGACTGCCGATGAGCAGCCGCAATCCGGAGCTGCGTTCCCTGACCGGAAAAAAGCCGCGTCTGATCATCCTGAACAAGGCGGATATGGCCGATCCGGATGTGACGCAGCAGTGGATGCAGTATTACAGAAAACAGGGCTTCGCCGTGATCACGGCGGATTCCAGATCGGGCAGGGGCGTGAAGCAGTTTGCGCCCGCGCTCCGGGAGCTTCTGAAGGAGCAGCTGGAAAAATATGCCGCAAAGGGCATGAAGGGCAGACCGATCCGCGTGATGATCCTCGGCATTCCGAATGTCGGAAAGTCCTCGCTGATCAACCGTCTGGCAGGCGGAAAGCGCGCGAAGGCCGAGGACAGAGCCGGTGTGACGCGCACGCAGCAGTGGATCAAGACCGCAGACGGTGTTGAGCTGCTCGATACGCCGGGCGTGCTCTGGCCGAAGCTGGACGATCAGGAGGTTGCGGTGCGCCTTGCGATGACGGGCGCCGTCCGCGACGACATTCTGGACAAGGAGGCGCTCGCGGCGCGTCTGATGACGCTGCTGCATACGGAATACCCGCAGGCGCTGGAGCAGCGCTATAAGATTCCGCCGGAGCTGGCGGCAGAGGGCTTTGCCTATCTGGAGCTCATGGCGAAGAACCGCGGAATGCTGCTTTCCGGCGGCGTGCCGAATACGGAACGTGCGGCGATCACGCTGCTCGACGAGTTCCGCGGCACGAAGCTCGGGCGGATCTCACTGGAAAAGCCGCCCCGGGGGGATTGATATGGCAAGGGCATTGAAGGTTTATCAGGAGCTGTTTGATTTTGACGCGGAGGTGCGGACGCATTTTCCGGTGTTCTGCGGCGTGGATGAGGCCGGCAGGGGACCGCTCGCGGGCGATGTATATGCAGCGGCGGTGATCCTGAAGCCGGATACCGTGATCCCGGGGCTGAACGACAGCAAGAAGCTCTCCGAAGCCCGCCGCGAGGATCTGGCGCCGGTGATCAAGGCACAGGCAGCCGCATGGAGCATTGCATGTGCGACCGTTGCCGAAATTGAGCAGATGAATATTTTGCAGGCGGCGCTGCTTGCCATGCGCAGAGCGGTCGAGGGGCTGGGCGTCGTTCCGGACTACGCGCTGGCGGACGGCAATCAGAAGCCGCCGCTGACAGTTCCGGTCGGGACGGTCATTCACGGCGACGCGAAATCCGCGAGCATTGCAGCGGCATCTGTACTGGCGAAAACCGCAAGGGATGCGGCGCTCCGCGAGCTGGACGAGCAGTATCCGCAGTACGGCTTTGCGGCACACAAGGGCTACGGGACAAAGGCACATTACGAGGCGATTGCGCAGTACGGGCTCTGTCCGGCGCACCGGCCCTCGTTCCTGAAAAAGTTTTATGAGCGCGGCGGCAGGTAAGCGGCAGACCGGCAATCTCGGAGAAGATGCGGTCTGTGCGTATCTGGAACGGCAGGGCGCGGAGATCCTTCGCCGGAATTTTACGGTTCGCGGCGGTGAGATTGATATTATTGCGCGGCAGGGCGAATACCTGCTGTTTGTGGAGGTCAAGACGCGGCGGCTGGGTGCACTGGTATCCGGCGCGGCGGCAGTTGATGCGGCAAAGCAGCGGCGGATCATCCGCACGGCGGAGCAGTATCTGCTGAAATATCCGAGCGAGTTGCAGCCGCGGTTCGACGTGGCGGAAACAGAATGCTCCGGCGGTCTTGTCCGGCATATCACGTATCTGGAGGGTGCATTTGACGCGACCGGCGTCTGAGGCAGCAAAGGAGGCGGCATGATGGGAAAACGCGTGATCGTGAAGGAATGCCCGTTCTGCGGCGGGACGGATCTGGTCAAGGGCTGGCAGTACGGCAGCGGCAAGCTGTTTGCGGACGGCTGTCTGGTGCAGGGCGGCCAGGAGATCTACCACATCGTCTGCAAAGACTGCGGCAGCATCGTCCGCAGCTATGTCCATTATCCGGAAAAGCTGAAATAATACAGGAAACAGCGGGGCAGCCTTACAGGCTGTGCCTGAATTTGATAAGGAGGCGTTTGGTATGGTATACCACAGCACACGAAACAGCGCGCTGGCTGTCAGCAGCGCGGAGGCGATCGCGCAGGGCATCGCGGCAGACGGCGGACTGTTTGTTCCGGCGTTTATCCCGGAGCTTTCCGCGGCAGATTTTGACGCGCTCAAGGG
>JAFZBC010000253.1:0-2714 GCA_017561965.1 Oscillospiraceae bacterium | reverse complement strand
TTTTCCCGTATCGTCAGACCGTTCGTCATTCGCTGCGCCTCCTGACTGTCGTGCACTGCCCGCACACCGAAAATCCAAGTGCCTCCGCGAGTTTCCGTGAGCCGGTATTCTCTGCGTGGCACACCCAGACCGGCTGCTTTCCGCGCAGCAGCGTATCCCGGATCATGGCCGATGCCGCCGCAAACGCAAATCCGCGTCTGCGGTAGTTTTCATGCGTTTCGACGCCGATATCCGTTTCCCGGCTGCTGACCGCTGCGGAGAACGCCCATGCAGCCGGGACACCGTCCTGCATGATGCAGTATCCGGTTCCATTTATCGCAAAATCATCCATATTATCCCATGAAAATGACGGTGTGATTCTGCCGCTGATTTGCTCCGTGCGCGCAGGCGTCAGATGCTCTGCGGCTGAGGACTCCGGCGGAATCTCTCCGGACGAATACCGGAAAAACAGCCGCTGCTCCGTGATGAAATCGTCCTGGTTGCTGAAATATGCTGCTGCCCGGTCATCCGGCGCAAACAGGATCATTCTCGAAAACGGCGCCGGTTGCCGGATCATCTCCCCGATCTCACGGAGCGTTTCTTCCGTATATGCACCGAACAGCAGCGCAAATCCGCAGACATGCCGCACCAGCAATACCGTTTCATTTTCATCCGTATACAGGATGCCGGACTGTATCCCCTCGGCGACGGCATATGCATAAACCGCGCCGCAGCCGTCCGGGTCAATCAGCGTCCGCAGCGCCGGATACCGCTCCGGCGGCGCGATGTGCAGGCTCACTGCTCCTGCAAAAAGCCGTGGAGCGCGTGCAGCTTTTTCGCCAGCGAATCAAACGCTTCCGGCTTGATCGACTGCGGGCCGTCGCAGACTGCATGCTCCGGATCGTTGTGAACCTCAATGATCAGGCCGTCTGCACCTGCCGCGACGGCTGCCGGTGCGATCTTCGGCACCATCCATGCCTTGCCGCAGGCGTGGGAAGGATCCACGATGACCGGCAGATGCGTCAGATGCCGCAGCACGGTCACGGCGCCGATATCGAGAATATTGCGTGTATACGTTTCAAACGTGCGGATGCCGCGCTCGCAGAGGATGACGTTGTGATTGCCGCCGGACATGATGTATTCCGCGCTCATCAGCCATTCCTCATAGGTTGCGCTCATGCCGCGCTTCAAAAGCACCGGCTTCTCCTGATGGCCGAGCTCTTTCAGCAGCGAGAAGTTCTGCATGTTCCGTGCGCCGACCTGGATAATATCCACATCCCCGAATGCAGACAGATGCTCTGCGTCCATGATTTCGGTGACGATCGGCAGGCCGGTTTCCTCGCGGGCGATTTTCAGCAGCTCCAGCCCCTCAAGTCCCATGCCCTGGAACGAATACGGCGAGGTGCGCGGCTTGAATGCGCCGCCGCGGAGCACCGTTGCGCCGCTGGCTTTGACCTGCTTTGCGATGTTGACGATCTGTTCCTCGCTTTCGACGGAGCAGGGGCCTGCCATGAGTGTCAGCGTGCCGCCGCCGATCTGCGTATCACGCACCTTGATGACAGTCGGCTCCGGGTGGAATTTCCGGTTTGCCTGCTTATACGGCTCCTGCACGCGCTTGACGTCCTCGACGATCTCAAGCGCAGAGATGAGATCGGGGTCGATGGCCGCGGTGTCACCGACAAGGCCGAGAATGGTGTGCGAGGTTCCGACGCTCTTGTTGACCTCGATGTGTTTTTCTTCCAGCCATGCGATGAGGCTTTCCAGCTGCATCTGGTTGGGGTTTTGTTTCAGTACAACGATCATGGGGGATACATCCTTTCTGTAAACAAAAAACGCTCACAGCCGATGGGCCGCAAGCGTTCTGCATTCATCTAACGGAATACTGCGGGGAAACCGCAATGACCATTAAGCTGCGCAAACGTGTTCAGCCGCACCGGATCTGACCTTGCCGTAATAATAGCCGGTAAAGCCGTAAAATCGGTATTCAGCTGCGAAATACACGTAATTGCTGCTGTGCATGGCGATTGCGCCCCTTTCTTCCGGAATATGGCTCTATTATAGCACAAATCGGCATGAAATGCAATAGGCAATCTGCACAAACTATTCGCGCGTTAAAGCGTTATGTTTTAAATTGTTGCATCATAAAAGGCGGCTCGAGCAAATAGTGCCTGCAATTTAGCGTATATTTCTACGTAATATTACTGTATTGCTCAGAGTTCGCACTAAAGAAAAAACGGACAAAACGATCAAGCGAGGGAACAAAAGTGTTTTGCAATTACTCCTATTCAGCATCACATATAAATCAAAAGTTCACCTCTCCCAACGGAACGGGGGTGACAACCCAGAGGGACAGGCGGAAACTCGCTGCGCTCGCATTCTACCAAGTACACGCAGCTATTCGCAGCTTCTGAAAGATCAATGTTCCCAACACCCCGCTGAAACGCTGAGCAAGCGAGGAAACAGAAAGATTATAAAGCAGACCGTTTTTCCGCTGCGCCGCCCTATCTATTTTTTACGAAATGTCAGGCCGGACAGCCCGTTTTTTTGCATACTGCATATGCCGGATTCTCTTGCAAAAATCCGGAAAATGTTGTATAATAAAGAATGCGGATGTCCGCTGATGACAGCCGCATATCTCACATCCAACTCTCTATCGAAAGGAAGTTTTTATTATGGCTGGACTGAATAAGGTTACTGTGGACGACATTCAGGCAAAGGGCAAGAAGATCCTTGTC
>JAFZBC010000252.1:0-2122 GCA_017561965.1 Oscillospiraceae bacterium | reverse complement strand
TATTTATACGGTATCTCCGATGGATTAAAATGAGGGCGCTCGCCCGCTTCGCTATGAGTTTGCACCGCAAACTCACCCCAACCCCCCGCTTAAGGGCTACTAGCCCTTAAGAATCCCATTATGATGAAAACAATGTTTTTTCTCCGCTTTTCTATGTTGCGGAATTCCAAAGCGATCCCTTATTTCCCCGCCGACTGCTCCAGCGCGGCCAGCTTGACGGAAATGCAGAACAGCTCCATCGCCTGCTTCAGCTCCTCCGGACACGGATACGTCGGTGCAATGCGGATATTGCTGTCATCCGGATCATTCTTGTACGGATAGGTCGCGCCTGCGCCGGTCAGCGTCACACCGCCCTCCTTGCAGAGCTGCACAACGCGCTTTGCCGTGCCCTTCGGCGCATTGAAGGAAACAAAGTAACCGCCCTCCGGCTTTGTCCACTTTGCAATGCCGAGCGGCGCGATCTCCTGCTCCAGCATATCCAGCACAATATCAAACTTCGGTCTGAGGATCTCGCGGTGCTTGTTCATATGCGCACGCATATTGTCCGCATTGCCGAAGAAACGCACATGCCGCAGCATGTTCATCTTGTCAAAGCCGATCGTCTGCACGCCGAGGTGCTTGCTGAGCTCGTCGAGGTTGCCCTTTGCGGTGTTCATCGCCGCGACGCCTGCGCCCGGGAACGTGACCTTGGAGGTCGAAACGAACTGATAGAAGATTCCCTCGCTGCCCGCCTCTGCACAGGCCTGATTGATCGTCAGCGGCTTCTTCGGGTTCTCAACAAGGTGATGGATGCAGTAAGCATTATCCCAGAAAATACGGAAATCCTTTGCGGCGGGCTTCAAAGCCGCGAATGCGCGGACCGTGTCGTCACTGTAAACAATACCGGTCGGATTCGCGTAGATCGGCACGCACCAGATGCCCTTGACAGACGCGTCGCTCTCGACGTACTGCTTCACCATTGCCACATCCGGGCCGTTCTCATCGGTCGGGACCGGGATCATCTTCACGCCGAAATACTCGGTCAGCGCAAAATGACGGTCATAACCCGGCACCGGGCAGAGGAACTTGACTTCATCCAGCCTGCTCCACGGCGTGCAGCCCGCAATGCCCTTGACATACGCGATCTGAAGACATGCAAACATCAGCTCCAGACTGGAGTTGCCGCCGACAAATACCTCATCCGGATTTGCGCCGAGGATATCCGCAAACAGCTTCTTCGCCTCGGGAATGCCGGACAGCAGACCGTAATTGCGGCAGTCGTCGCCGCTCTCGGCGTGCGCATCCGCACCGGAAGGGAACGCGTCCAGCAGCGGCATGGTAATGTCGAGCTGCTCCGGTCCCGGCTTGCCGCGCGCCATGTTCAGGCTGAGCTTCTTCGCCTGAAATGCGTCATATGCGGCTCTGGTTTCCTGCAATGCTGCCGCAATCTCCGCAGGCGACAGCTGATTCAGCGGCTTTTTCTCCATAATGTGATCATCCTTTCGCAGACATCATTCCGCCGTGAGATTGACATTTTTTTCACAATCTCACGGATCAACAATTTATTATAGCATATCTCTCCGAAAAATGCAAGAATTTTTTTACAGAAACCGCCGCCCGCCGTATAAAACGGCATTTTCTGCAAATACTCCCGGCAGAACGGAGGGATGCACATGACAAAAAAGCTGCATTCACAGGGACTGCGGGATCCCGGGCAGGCAGCCTACCGCGAAATGGTCGCGCAGATGTCGCGGAAAACCGACCGCACCGCAACGGTCCTGAAAGCATTTTTCATCGGCGGCGGGATCTGCCTGACCGGAGAGATCATCCGGCAGTTTCTGCTCCGGCGCGGACTGGAGGCAGAAGCCGCCGGAACCTGGACGTCGGTGATCCTGGTATTCTGCGCGGCGCTGCTGACCGCGACCGGCCTGTATCAGAAGCTCGCAAAGCACGGCGGCGCCGGAACGCTCGTGCCGGTCACGGGCTTTGCAAATGCCGTGGCCTCTGCGGCGGCAGATGCCAGAACGGAGGGCATGATCCTCGGCGTCGGGACAAAGATCTTCACGATCGCAGGCCCCGTGATCCTTTACGGCACCGCCGCTTCTGCGATATACGGCGTGATCTACTGGCTGATGCTGAGATA
>JAFZBC010000251.1:0-7453 GCA_017561965.1 Oscillospiraceae bacterium | reverse complement strand
GCTCTTTGCGGTGGTGTGGTCGCTGAATGTCGGGGACACTCTGTACGCGCTGCCCTTTTCGGAATCCGTGACCTTGACCTGCGTGAAGTCAAAGTTCATCTGGATGCCTGCGGTGCCCTGGTCATTCTTGATGGTCCAGTCAACCGTCAGTTCTTCACCGGCAGTAGCAGTGTATACATTGTTCTTCAGACCATTTTCCTGCGCAGACTTGTAGGTCTTGCCGCTCGGAATCAGGTTATAAATAATAGTATCCGCGCTGACCTGTGCCGGGGTACCCGGAGCAGGCGTGGTGGACGGCGTCGTGGACGGCGCCGGTGTGGTGGTCGGGTTGCCGACGGTGATTGCCAGGCCGTAGAAATCGAAATCGTACGGGCTGTTTTCATCAACCGGAACAACCTTGTTGGTATCCTTGCCGTTCTTGCTCAGACCGACAGTGTAAACACCGTCTGCTGAGGGAACCTTAATGTTGAAAGAGTAAATGACGCTGCCGTCACTTGCTTTCAGCGCACTCGACTGTGCCCAGGTGTAGACACACTCGCCTTCCTTCAGATCCTTCGCTGTTTTGTAATCACTGAACGTCGGACTGACTCTGTAAGCATTACCCTTTTCAGAGTCAACGAGTGTGACCTGTGTGAAATCGAAGTTCATCTGGATACCTGCGGTACCCTGATCTCCGGTCACAATCCAGTCAACGGTGAGGGATTCTCCTGCGGTCGCTGTGTAAGAATTGTTTGCGGTACCGTTGTCCTTTGCAGACTTGTAATCCTTGTCATGCGGGACGAGGTTGTAAACAATCTTATCAGCTGCGTTTGCTGTAATTACGTTTTCAGCATGCAGCGCAGGGAATGCACCGGACAAAGACGTGACTGCCAGGCACAGGGAGGAAAGAGCAGAAATGAGTTTCTTCATCTTATTCCCTTTCTGGATTTATGTGCGCAGAGGTTAGCCTCCGCGCACATAATCCGCATCTTTGTGAAGTGTATCAGCCGTTTGGCTGCATATTCTGATTATGACTTTTTGCCGAGCTCGGAGCGGTCGATCAGCAGAGCCAGGAACTGCTTGATCTTCGTTGCGTCCTTCGTATCGACCTTGTCATCCTTCTCGCAGTCAGCGTTCTTCAGACCCTGTGCGGTGACTGTTGCGTTCTTTGCGAGGTACTTGTTGAGCAGGACAACGTCGTTGATGCGAACGTCGCCGTCGCAGTTGACGTCACCGTAGAGAACGGTGTCAGCCGGTGCCGGAGTGGTGCTCGGTTCCGGAGTGGTGACAGGTGCCGGAGTGGTGGACGGCTCAGGAGTCGTGGACGGCTCAGGCGTGGTGGACGGTTCCGGAGTGGTAACAGGTGCCGGAGTGGTGCTCGGTTCCGGAGTAGTGACCGGAACGCCGACAACGATGTCCAGACCGAAGAATGCAAACTTGTGCGGCTTGTTCTCGTCAACCGGAACAACCTTGTTGACGTCGCTGGAGCTCAGACCGATGGAGTAGGTACCTTCGGTTTCCGGTGCCTTGATATTGAAGGAGAAGATGACTGCGTCATTTGCTGCCTTCAGAGCAGTGGACTGTGCCCAGGTGTAGACATACTCGCCTTCCTTCAGGGTCTTTGCAGTAGAGGAATCACTGAACGTCGGGGAAACTCTGTAAGCGCTGCCCTTTTCGTAATCCGTGACCTTGACCTGCGTGAAGTCGAAGTTCATCTGGATACCTGCGGTGCCCTGGTCATTCTTGATGGTCCAGTCAACCGTGATATCCTCGCCCTTGGTTGCATTGTAAACGTTGTTCTTCAGACCGTTCTCCTGTGCAGACTTGTAGGTCTTGCCGCTCGGGATCAGGTTGTAGATGATGGTATCAGCATCGAGCTGTGCCGGGGTGCCCGGTTCCGGAGTGGTGGTCGGAGCCGGAGTTGTCTGCGGAACATCACCCGGAACGACGATATCCAGACCGTAGAACTGGAACTTGTGCGGCTTGTTCTCGTCAACCGGAACAACCTTGTTGACGTCGCTGGAGCTCAGGCCGATGGAGTAGGTGCCTGCGGTCTCCGGTGCCTTGATGTTGAAGGAGTAGATGACTGCGTCATTTGCTGCCTTCAGCGCATTGGACTGTGCCCAGGTGTAGACGTACTCGCCTTCCTTCAGGCTCTTTGCGGTGGTATGATCACTGAAGGTCGGGGAAACTCTGTAAGCGCTGCCCTTCTCATTACCGGTGACCTTAACCTGTGTGAAATCGAAGTTCATCTGGATACCTGCGGTGCCCTGGTCATTCTTGATGGTCCAGTCAACCGTCAGCTCCTCGCCGGCCTTCTCAGCGGTATAGACGTTGTTCTTGAGGCCGTTCTCCTGTGCGGACTTGTAAGGCTTGCCGCTCGGGACGAGGTTGTAAATGATGGTATCCTCACTCAGCTGTGCCGGGGTACCCGGTTCCGGAGTGGTGCTCGGAGCAGGAGTGGTGGTCGGAGCCGGAGTGGTGCTCGGCGGAGTTGTGCCGGTACCGTCATCGACTTTGATGACCAGCTTCTCGACGCTGAACGGCTGCTTGCCGTTCGGGCTGTTGAAGTTGGAAGTGACCTTGCCCTTCTTCTCATCCGGGAACTCGACGTTGTCATCGCTGAACAGCGAGGTCGGATGCGTGTTGACATATTCCTTCGTGTAAACGGAGAAATCGTAAGTGCCGTTTGCCAGATTGGACGGGAGCTCAAGATCAAATCTCATGAACTCATACTTATATGCCCAGGCCTCATCCTTTGACCAGGTGGTAACCGGGGTATAGGTAGAATAATCGAACTTCTTCTCCGGAACGCCGCCTGCTGCTTCCCATGCTGCGAAGGAATCGACCAGCTGACCGGCCTTGATTTCCTTATCAGCCTGATACAGAACGCTCCAGGACTCCGGGTTCACCATCGAAATTGCGGTGTAAACAACGTCGCCTGCGTACATGGAATCGCCCTTGCCGTTGTTTTCAAGACGGCCGCTCTCGAGGCAGTTCGGATACACGAAATCGCTCGGTGTGCCGCCGATCTCGTCGCCCTTCGGCACCATCTTGATGCCGTAGTTGCCGAACGAATCCTTGTGATTTTCGATCTTGGTGCCCTTACGGTCAATGACATAGCCCTGACCGATGGTTTCATCGAAATTGCCGTCCTTGCCGATTGCGAACTTCAGCTGGAGGGAATAGAAACCGCTGGACTGCGGAATATAAACGGAAACAGGGACCTTATCGCCAGGCTTCGCAGTAATTTCATGCACGCCATTGGAGCGAATAGAAACGATGGTCTCGCTGACAGCAGCATCAGTGCTGAGCGTCATGGTGCCGCCCATTGCCGTTGCTGCGATCACAAACGACGAAAGAGCAGAGATGAATTTCTTCATGACAACTTATTCCTTTCTGGTTTTCTTCCCGGGGCGCCGCATTGCCCGGTTCAAACACATTGTATTTGGTTTTCTCAGGTTGTTGCTCCGGCATTCTGTCTGCGGCTTTTTGCCGGTACGTTGAAATGTTGCAGCTGATACGCGCCTCCCGGCAGCATATCACGGATCGCGGAACAGCAGCTTACCCGTGGTCTGCGTTCCCCGTGTCATGAGCCTTTCCTTGCACCGAGCACAACTGCATCGGAGCCCTTTAACAGGGATTCCAGCAGCAGTCTTACATCAGCGAGCGTCAGTACACCGTCAAACTCACAATCTGCATTAGCGTATCCTGCGGCGCTCAGAGCAAGCTCCTCCGCAAGCACGCGATGCATCAGCACTGCATCCGACACCGACCGCTTTCCGTCCAGATCGAGATCCCCGTACATGGTTGCACCGGTTTCGTCGATCGGCTTCCAGACGGCACCGTGTGTCACAGAGGTTTTACAGTAATGCGCGTTCCCGTCTGCATCCACATAGCCAGCAGCTATTTCCGCTTTCGCGGTTTCCCCCGCCGCAGGAACGATCCGAAGCTCCGTCCGCGTACCTGCCGGCATATTTTCCGACAAGGTTCCGCTGATCCGGAAAAAGGGACGCTCCTCTTTGAGCCAGTAGTCTGCATTCATCAATCCGGTTCCCCAGCGAATCCAGAGTCTGTCGCCCTTGTCTTCATACGAAAACACGGGAGGCTCCAGTTTCGCAAAGTCCTCTGCATTCTGTGCACCTGTGTCATACAGCAGCTCCACACCGGTCATGCTCAGAGCAGCAGCGTCATATGCAACTGCGAATTCTGCCGCACACAATCCTGTTTCCGGCAGCTGACTCAGACTGACCGTCGCGGTGAACGCACCGTTCCCGTCTGCGACTGCTGTTTCCGCAGTAATCGCAGTCAGTGCCTCCTCCGTATCATCAGCCCGTGTAATCAATCCTGCCGCAGGACTGAACGCTGAACAGAATGCAAGCATAGCGGCTGCCGCCTTCTGCGCCTTCATTCCTTTCCTCCTTCTTTCAAGTAGAGTTTTATCATCAGGAAATGCGCTGATACATTTCTCCGATGCCCGCGCCCGTATCCGTCCCTGTACAGATTTAGGGCATACAGAACCGATCCGACGCGGAAAACCCGACGCACGGGAACAGCCCTTTCTGCTTTCAGAGCATCTGTACGATGCCCGTTCCGGCAAAAGGGTATACGTACCCGCACAGTACGGCTTATTATCATTATAAAGGACACATGGCACAAAGTCAAGACTTCGATACCGTTTTTGTCATTATTGATAAATCAAGCGTATTAAAATTATGCAATCCGACAACGAAAAGCCCGCAGGCCAAATCCGCGGTGTAATCCGGCGGTTTTGGTCTGCGGGTTATCTTAGAATATGTTTCAGAATGCATCAGCTGAGGCGCTGAAACTCCTGCGGAATATTCTCGTTGACGATCCAGTTGACGACATCCATATTAAATGTCTTTGCAGTGCCCATCGGCGCATACGGCAGACCGTGGGAGGCTGCCAGTTCCGGCGTGTACATATTATAAGGATACAGCCGGAGATTTGCGAACTGTCCGTTGTCATAATGCGTGATGACCGGGATGCATCCCACGTTCAGCACGCTGACCTTGCCGGTCGCGCCGTCCTTCACGAGGTCATAGGTTGCCATTTCGCCGATCATGTTGAAGTTATCGGTCTGGGCGGAAATGAAGTTGCCGAGCGAATAATACACAAAGCCCATCGAGCCGTCATCGCGCTCGACATATTCCATCGTCTGCGCGGTGTGCGGGTGCGAGCCGAGAACGACGTCCGCGCCCCAGTTGACCATCTTGTGCGCGAGTTCCTTTACATCGTCCCGTACCACATGCGTATCCTCGTTGCCCCAGTGCGCTGAAACCACAACGGCATCCGCGATCTCCTTCGCCTCCTTGATCTGGCGCTCGATCAGCGCCTCATCCGAGGTCAGGCCGATCTTGATCGGGGAATCCGCCGGCACCTGATACATATTCATATGCTCCGTGTAGGCAAGATACGCGATCGTCATGCCGTTGACCTCCTGCACGCGGATGCGGTTCTGATCCGCCTCGTCGCGGTAAGCGCCGACTGCAAGAATCGGATACTTCTGCATCATGCCGTCCCAGTAATCCAGCGATGCGGACAGGCCGTTGATCGTTTTGTCAAGCATGTGGTTATTTGCGAGGGTGAACACGTCGAAGCCGAGATTCACCATATCCTCGCCGAGCTGCGGCGGCGAATTGAAGTTGAAATTCGAGCCGGAGATTTCCCAGCCCTCACCGCAGATCAGCGTTTCCTGATTGATGACCGCAACATCCGCCGCCTCGACATAGGAACGGATATTCTCGTAAAGCGGCAGGAAATTATAGGATACGCCGTCCAAAGACTGCGCCTGTGCCGCAAGATAAACATAGGTCTGAACAAGGTTGTCGCCGACCGCGAGCATATTCACGGTGATGTCGGGCGGAACCGGCGGCTCCGTGGTGGTCGTAATGACCGTGGTCGTGGTCGCAAGGGTCACCGGCGCCGTTTCCTGTTCCGGCTGGGAAATGCTTTCCAGTCCGATGCCCGGACGGTCATTGGCAGAACAGCTGCATCCGATCAGCAGAACCGAGAACAGCGTCAGTCCGGCTGCGAGCTTTCCAATATGATTCATGTAACGATTCCTTTCTGTACACATCTCTGAAACGGCACTCCGCGGAGTGCCCTGTTGCTTCGGCACTATTATAACATATTCAAACAGAAAAAGCAATGCCTTAATTCTGAAATAAATATGAAATTCAGGCGTCCGGCACATGCGCTGTCCGCCCTGATTTCACAGTGCCCTTCACTAATAAAGACAGCAGCCGTTTGCTTTTGTCACACGTCCGGATCCTGTTTTTTTGAATTTTGTATATTTTCCCCAAAGTCTGCCGATACTGTGTTCAGAAAAACAGGGAGGTGCAACATGAATCTGTCTGCGTCATGCACGGACAATCTCCGGATGCTGCAACACGAAGCGGGCGGCACCGCAGATCTGACCGTCAGCCGCGTCACGGTCTGCGGGATCCGCTGCGCGCTGCTGACCTGTGAGGGCATGTGCTCCGCCGCGCTGCTCGGGGAGCAGATCGCAAAGCCGCTTGCGCAGCTGAAGATTCCCTGCGAAAGCGGCGCGGCACTGATCCGCTTTCTGCGGGAATACCGGCTGACAGCTGCGGACACCGCCGAAGCTGCGGATACGGACAACGCGCTGCATCTGATTTTCAGCGGCTTTGCGCTGCTGCTCTGCGACGGCACGGATACCGCACTTGCCTTCGGCATCCAGGGCTATGCATCCCGCGGGATCACGGAGCCATCCGGCGAACTGAATATCTACGGCGCAAAGGAGGGCTTCACCGAACCGCTGCGTACAAATCTCTCGCTGATCCGCCGCCGGATGAAATCCCCGGCGCTGACCTTCGAGATCCTGACCGCCGGAACAGCATCGCAGACGGACATCTGCATCTGTCAGATGCGCGGACGCGCCCCGCAGGACATGGTGCGGCAGATCCGCGAACGGCTTGCGGCGCTCCCGCTGGAATCCGTTCTGTCCGGCGGATATATCCGGCCGTTTCTGGAACAGAGCGACACGCAGCTGATCCACAGTGTCGGCACCACGGAGCGTCCGGACGTATTCTGTGCCAAGCTCCTGGAAGGCAGAGTCGGCATTCTGATTGACGGCACGCCCTTTGCGCTGGTCGTGCCGCAGCTGTTCTGCGAAACCTTCCAGACGCTCGATGATTACAATTATCCGCCGCTGTACGCGACCGTTCTGCGCTGGCTGAAATATGCGGCGGCGGCCATCGCGCTGCTGCTGCCCGCCGGGTATCTGGCGGCGGCGCTGCATCATCCGGCGCTGCTGCATGAAACACTGCTGCGCATCCTGACGGAGGCGGAGCAGAATGTACCGTTCTCCCCGGCGGCGGAGCTGCTCGGCGTGCTGTTCATGTTTGAGGCTGTGCGCGAGGCCGGACTCCGGCTCCCGAAGGCGGTCGGCGGAGCAGTCGGGATGATCGGCGGGCTGCTGCTCGGGGAT
>JAFZBC010000250.1:0-2756 GCA_017561965.1 Oscillospiraceae bacterium | reverse complement strand
TCAAACAGCTTCGGATCCTTGAACGACACAGCCTTATCCGTTTCGCCCGCACGCATCACGATCTTCTTTTTGGTGAAGATCGAAACGACCTTTTTGCTGATGAGGTCGATGTAGACATCCGCGCCGATCTCCTGCCCGTTCAGGAACTCCTGGATCATCATGTTTTCGCCGTGCGAGCAGAGCAGCTCGACGGTTTCGCGGTCATTCGCCTTGGAGATGGAGATGCTCGCGCTGCCCTTTGCGGGCTTGACGAACACCGGATAGCTGATCTCTCCGCGCTCGACATCCGCAAAGAATGCAGCCGGATCCATATAGGATCTTGCGCAGTGATAGCCGTTTGCACACAGCCACAGATACATCTCGTACTTATCCAGGCTGCGCTCGCAGCAGGCAAAATCCGAGCCGATGATCGTGACGCCGATCGCATCGAACGCCGCCTTGTGCTCAGCCAGCAGAGAGAGCTCCGGGTCGATCAGCGAGGTGACGCCGGAAATCTTCTCCTTTTTGCAGATCTCCAGGATCCGGTCGATATAGCCCTCCTCGGTGATCCGGGGGACAAGATAATGCCGGTCCGCCTCATACAGTGCAGGTGCGATCGGGCTCATGTCGGTTGCGATGACCGAACCGTTCGTGATCGTCCGCTTGAAATACTGCACGATCTTATTGCGCGTACCGACGCTCAGGATCAAGAAATTCACTTCATTTGCCATTTCAGTATTCTTCCTTTATATTCACAATGTTGATCAGCGGCTTACCCGTCGCCAGATTGGTCAGGTTGACGATCGCGTCATCCAGATGCGGCAGCGTGCCCTCACTGAAGCCCGCTCTGTGCGGAGAGAGCACCACCTGATCCAGATCCTCAAACCGGAACCGGTCGGAAACATGCGCCTCGGATTCGCCGCGCTTCGGCGCACGCCACCAGACGTCGCTTGCATATCCCGCGAGCGTTCCGGCCGTCAGCGCCTCATAGAGCGCCGCCTCATCCACGATGCCCGCTCTGGAAAGCAGCACCAGCGAACTGCCCGGCTTCATTCCTGCAAGGAATTCCGCACCGACCATATTCCGCGTCTTTTCGGTCAGCGGCACGGTCAGGATGACCAGATCCGCCGCTGCGACAGCTTCGGCCGTCCGGTCGGAAAGATACAGCGTCACCTGCTCCGGCACCGGGATCTCCACAAAGTTGACGGCAAGCACCTTTGCGCCGAACGCAAGGAACATATTGCCGAGGCGCGAGCCGATATTGCCGTAGCCGACGATGCAGACCGTCTGATCCGCGATCAGCTTGGATTTCAGATCCAGCGGCTTCTGGTCGCGGTTCCAGTTCCCGGCGCGCATCTTCCGGTCGTGATAGGAGAGCTTTTTCATCAGATCCGCAGCGAGCGCAAATCCGATCTCCGCCACAGCCTGTGCATTGGAATGGGAATTGCAGACAGGCACGCTGCTGCCCTCCATTTCGGAAAAGGCAAAGGTATCCATACCCGTCCACGGCACCTGCACCAGTCTGAGCTTCGGTGCATGTGCAAGGATGCTGCGCGTCACGAACGGTCCGAGCAGCACATCCGCATCACCGCAGATGTTCAGAATGCCGGCCTCATCAAAGGTTTCCGGCTCAACAAGCTCAAAATCCGTGACACCGTTTTTCCGCAGCCCCGCCGCGATATAATCCTGATCGCCCTGGAGCAGCTTGCGCGTCATCACAATCTTCATACCGTTTTCTCCGCTTTCTCAAAAGTTTTCCTGCATGAATGTTTCCAGCAGCTCCGCCGCACGCTTGATGTGATCGAGCGGAACGGCCAGCGAAAAGCGGATATAGGAATCCCACGCATCACCGAATGCAATGCCCGGCGTCGTGGCGATGCCGGTCTGCTCCACGAGCATGGCGGCAAACTGATTCGAGGTCAGGCCGGTTTCCGAAATATTGACAAAATAGAAGAATCCGCCCTGCGGCAGAATGCCGGACAGCTTCGGCAGCGCATTGACCTTCTCATGGAAGAATGCCATTCTCTCCTTCAGCTGTGCTGCATATTCTGCAATATGATCCCACGGATGCTCAAAAATGCTGCACGCACCCTTCTGAATAAACGTGGTCACATTGGTGTTGGTGTTGAACTGAATCCGCGCGATCTTGTAGCAGATGTCGGCAGGTGCCAGCGCATAGCCAAGACGCCAGCCGGTCATTGCATGGGATTTGCTGAAGCCGTTTGCGAGGATCAGCTTTTCCTTGATCTGCGGATAGCTGCAAAAGCTGACATGCTTTTCCGCACCGAAGATGATCTTGTCATAGACCTCATCCGAAAGGATGTAGACATCGTTTGCAAGGCACAGCTCGATCATCTTTTCGACCTCGGCCTTGCTCAGCATGGCGCCGGTCGGATTGTTCGGGCTGTTGACGACCAGACATTTCACGCCCGAGGCAATCACTTCTTCCAGGCGCTGCATGTCAAAGCTGTAATCGGGCTTCAAGTCGATCGTGATGATCTCAGCCTGCGGCTCCGCCAGCTTGATCATCGCAGGATACGCCACATAGCAGGGCGTACACAGTGCGACCTTGTCGCCGGGCTCCAGAATGGCAGCCAGTGCGCAGTAAGCCGCGCTCTTGATGCCGGGTGTCACGGCGATTTCGTTCACCGCGTAATCCGCACCGTATTCCTGCTTCACATGTGCTGCGATCTTCTCACGCAGCTCCGGCAGGCCCTGTGCATCACAGTAATGGGTATAGCCGTCCTGAATGGCCTGAAACATCGCGTCCACGATAT
>JAFZBC010000249.1:0-3388 GCA_017561965.1 Oscillospiraceae bacterium | reverse complement strand
GGAATCGGGTATCCGGGAGCATCCGGAACCTGACCGCAGCGGCGAGAAAGGCGGAAACCGGACGACGCATGAAGGCGGTTCGATGACGGGAACGCCACGGGACAGGATGCGCTCCGGCACCTTGACAATTTCATATGAATGATCGGTGAAACATACCAGATGCCTGCACGGAATCCGCGCCGGTGTCTTTGTTATGCCCTGATGGCGGCTTTCTCCGGCGGTGTTCCGAAAAAACAAGCGCCGACTGTTTCCAGCCAGCGCCTGTTTATCCTTATTTCGGGATTCTTAAGGGACAAGTCCCTTAAGCGGGGCATGGGGCAGCGCCCCATTATAAATCCATCGGAGATACCGCCTTACGCGTTCCAGCTTGCGATAGATTCCAGCACCTTGGCGAGCTTTTCCTTTGCCTTTGCGAGCTTTTCGCGCTCATTCTGGATCAGCTGCGCCGGAGCCTTTTCGCAGAATCCCGGATTGTTCAGCTTCTTCTGAATAATCTCGATATCATTCCGCGCCTTGGCCTCCTCCTTCGCCAGACGTGCAAGCTCCTTGTCCTTATCGACCAGCTCCTCCATCGGAATGAAGATGCGGGCACAGTCGGTCACAGCCGTCAGCGCATTCTTGAACTTATAATCCTGACCGAATTCCAGCTCAGACGCGCCGACCATGTTCTCAAAGAAGATGCTGTTTGCGGAGAACAGTTCAACCTCCAGCGTTTCAAAGAACATCTTTGCCTTGACGGAGTTCGGCACGTTCAGCTCGGTGCGGCTCATGCGGACTGCCTTGATCGCGGCAATGACCTTTTCAAAGTCGTTTGCTGCGGCAGAGAAGTCCAGTTCAGCCTGATAGGTCGGGAACTCCTCCAGAATGATCATGCTCTCGCCGTCGGTCAGCACCTGCCAGATCTCCTCGGTGATGAACGGCATAAACGGATGCAGCAGCTTGAGCATACCGCGCAGCACCCACACGAGCACCTGCTCCGCAGAAGACTTCGCCTCGCCGCCTGCGCGCATTCTCGGCTTGGTCAGCTCGATATACCAGTCACAGTACACATCCCAGATAAAGTCATACAGCTTGGAAGATGCAACGCCGAGCTCAAAGTGCTCGAGATTCTCGTTGACGTCCTTTGCCAGCTGATTGAACTTCGACACGACCCACTGATCCTCCATGCGGAGATTCTCCGGCAGGCCCTTGAAGCGGAAATCGTTCGGCAGGTTCATCATGACGAAGCGGGAAGCGTTCCACAGCTTGTTTGCGAAGTTGCGCGCCGCCTTGACCTTGTCATCCGTGAAGCGCATGTCGTTTCCGGGAGAGTTGCCCGTTGCGAGCATAAAGCGCAGTGCGTCCGCGCCGTAGGTGTCGATGACCTCCAGCGGATCAATGCCGTTGCCGAGCGACTTGGACATCTTTCTGCCCTGTGCATCGCGGACAAGGCCGTGGATCAGCACATGCTTGAACGGGATCTCGTCCATATTCTCCATACCGGCAACGATCATTCTGGAAACCCAGAACGTGATGATGTCGTAACCGGTGACGAGCGTATCCGTCGGATAGAAATACTGGAGATCGTCGGTCTTTTCCGGCCAGCCGAGCGTGGAGAACGGCCAGAGTGCCGAGGAGAACCAGGTATCCAGCGAATCCGGATCCTGACGCATCGGCTTGCCGCACTTCGGGCAGACCGCAGAGCTTTCCTTTGTGACGGTCAGCTCGCCGCAGTCGTCGCAGTAGAATGCCGGGATCTGATGTCCCCACCACAGCTGACGGGAGATGCACCAGTCACGGATATCCTCCATCCAGTTGAAATAGAGCTTATCGAAGCGCTCCGGCACAAACTTGATGCGGCCGTCACGCACAGCCTCGATGGCCGGCTTTGCGAGCTCGTCCATCTTGACGAACCACTGGAGCGACACGCGCGGCTCGACGGTCGTGCCGCAGCGGTAGCAGGTGCCGACATTGTGGACATGCGGCTCGGTCTTGACGAGGAAACCGCCCTCCTTCAGATCCTCCAGAATGGCTTTTCTCGCCTCGTAGCGATCCATGCCTGCGTACTTCGGATAATCCTCGGTGATCTTCGCGTCATCGGTCATGACGTTAAGCACCGGCAGATTGTGACGCTGACCGACCATGAAGTCGTTGGGGTCATGTGCCGGGGTGATCTTCACGACGCCGGTACCGAAATCCATATCGACATAGCTGTCTGCGACGACCGGGATCTCTCTGCCGACCAGCGGAAGAATGACGGTCTTGCCGACGGCGTTCTTGTAGCGCTCGTCCTTCGGGTTGACCGCGATCGCGGTATCACCGAGCAGTGTTTCCGGACGGGTCGTTGCCAGGAACATATAGCCGGAGCCATCCGAGAACGGATAACGCAGATGCCAGAAGCAGCCCTCCTGCTCCTCGTAGGTGACCTCCGCATTGGAGATCGAGGTCAGGCATTTCGGGCACCAGTTGATGATGCGCTCGCCGCGGTAGATATAGCCTTTTTCATAATAGTTGATGAACACTTCCTTGACGGCTTCCGAGCAGCCCTCGTCCATCGTGAAGCGCTCGCGCTCCCAGTCGCAGGAGGAACCGAGCTTCATCAGCTGCTGGTCGATCCTGCCTGCATACTGCTCCTTCCACGCCCATGCGCGCTTCATGAAGCCTTCTCTGCCGAGGTCCGCCTTGGTAAGGCCCTCCTTACGCATCGCCTCGACGATCTTCGCCTCCGTTGCGATGGCAGCGTGGTCGGTGCCCGGCAGCCAGAGCGTGCTGAAACCGCTCATGCGCTTCCAGCGGATCAGGATGTCCTGAAGGGTTTCATCCAGTGCGTGACCCATGTACAGCTGCCCCGTGACATTCGGGGGCGGAATCACGATCGTATACGGGATCTTCTTGGGATCGGTTTCCGCATGGAAGCAGCGCTTTCTCATCCACTGCTGATAGATGCGGTCCTCAAAGGTACTGGGGTCGTAGTTCTTTGCGAGTTCCTTCAAAGTAATCAGCTCCTTTTCCTTGTTGTGCGCCGGAACATGAAAAACGCCCCGAACGCAATTTTCGATCTGCGTTCAGGGCGAATAAACCTTATGTTATCCGCGGTACCACCTGACTTCAGCGATCACAGCGCGGGCTGCGGTCTGCTGCACTCTTTCCGGCAGCGAAATACTGCCTGTCCGTTCACGGCGGACAACCCGTCAGACGGTTCTCCTGCAAGGCTTTCCCGTCTGCTGCTCGGAACGCGACTTCGATGCCGCAGCGGAAGCACTTTCACCGGCCGTGCTTTCTCTGTGCCGCTGTTGGGGCATGTACTACTCGTTCGTCATGGCATTTCAAGACAGATTTATTATATCAGGCATTTTGCGAATCGTCAAGTCCTTTGCGGATTTTCAGCGTTTTGCACAATCTGTCAGTC
>JAFZBC010000248.1:0-3219 GCA_017561965.1 Oscillospiraceae bacterium | reverse complement strand
TGGCGGGTTATGGGGCAGCGCCCCATTCTGAATCCATCGGAGATACTGCTTGATCAACAAACTGAAACCGCGCGCAGCAGATGCATCCGGCTGCGCGCGGTTTTTGATAACGGGTTACGTCGTTTTCGACTCTGTGATATAGATATCCATTTTGGGCTGCGGCATGTACCAGACATTGGAAACGCCCTGCGGCAGCTTCACATTGAGCGAAACATTCTTGATGCCGGTCTTGGTCGTGCTGATGGTATTCAGATCCACCCAGAGCTTCAGATCCTCGTCATTGAACTTGCTCAGTTCCTCCGGCGGGCCGATCAGCGTGACGGGCGTCATGCCGCCGGGCATGTCCGGCTGATACTCAAAGCCGGGCATCTTCTGCTGAAATTCAATGTCGCTGTTTTTGATCCAGCAGTCGCGGGTTTCAAGCCCCGTGGTATCAATGCAGAAATAGATTTTGTCGTATTCCGAGATATTTTCCATGCCCTCCGGCAGCTTGATTTCCTGTTCAATCGGCTTCTGCGGGTTAATGGAAATTTCACTCAGCCTGCTGTTGAAGCATTCGATGCTCTGCTTTGCGTCGAGGTTTTCCTTCAGCGTCCGGTCATTCGTCCGGATCGTGATAATGAGGTTTTCGGCGTTTTCGTCGCCGTAGCCCGGAAGCGTATAGGAGCCGTTCAGGCGCACGCGGTCGTAGATAAACTGACGGAATTCATCGTCCTCCGTGCTGTTCGGATCATCCTTTTCAACGTCGGGGATGATGCCCGTGGCAGGCAGGCTGATGCGGTAATAGACCGGGAACGTCACGGAAAAATGCGGCTGCTGCACGGAATAGTATCCGAGGCTGTTGTCGATCTCGCGGTCACTGCTGCTCATCAGCGTACACTCCGCAAGGCTTTCGATGGTCTTGGTTTCGCTGAGGACAGCCTTCTCGCTGAGCGTCAGGCAGACGTGGTCGATCTGATCCAGCTTGGTGGAGGGGCCGCGCACGATGACGGTGGTCGGATCCACCGTGATGCCTTCCTCATTGATCAGCGTTTCCGCATCCTGCGTCGTGATGTTCGGGCGCTCGACCACCTTGCTGACAGGGACGTTTTTGCTGGTGTAATGATCCAGATTGACCGTGACATCCTTGCGGTTCAGCGTCACCTTGATAAAGTCAGAAGCGATATCATTGTGTGTTTCCTTATTGCGCAGGCGGAGCTCCAGCGTTTGCTCGCCGGGGGTGTTTGAAACCTTGTCGAAGTCCACGTAGGCTTCCAGATTCTTTTTGTTCAGGCCGCCGATCGCGGCTCTGTTGCCCTCAATATCCGCCGTGACGGTCATCTCCCTGAGCGCGGCCTCTGATTCGGGCAGCAGCTGGAGTGCGTAATCCTCCGCCCTGGTCCCGGTCAGGTCGCAGGAAACGGGGATATCGGTGATATGCGGCGTCATATCCGGCACGATGTACGCCCACAGCAGCATTGCGGAGGCGAGCGAAACGATCAGCAGGAACAGGTTTTCCTTGCTCGGCTTATGCGGCTTCGGCAGCACGGAGAGCAGTGTGCGCAGTCTGCCGGGAATTTGTTTGATCTGCATCCGTCAGCCCTCCTTTTTCGCAGCAGCAGGCTGTTTTTTGGCAGCGTCCTGCGATTCCGGCTCTGCGGATGCTGTTTTTTTGCGGAACGGCAGCTTGATCGTTTTGCCGCGCAGCGTGTCCTTATCCTGCGGGATCAGCACATCGCGCAGCAGCTTTTCCAGCGTTGCCTTGGAATAGTTGCGCGTCAGGATGCCGTCCTTTGCGACGGAGATCTGACCTGTTTCCTCGGATACGACAATGACCAGTGCATCGGAGTTTTCGCTCATGCCGATCGCGGCACGGTGGCGGGAGCCGAGGTGCTTGTCGATCAGCTCCTCCTTCTGCGGCTTCGGCAGGAAACAGGCGGCTGCCCAGATGATGCCGTCACGCATGATGACAGCGCCGTCATGCAGCGGCGTTTTGTTATAGAAGATATTGCCGAACAGCTCGACGCTCGGCTCCGCCTTCATGACGGTGCCGTTGGAGATCTGTTCGCCCAGCCGGGACGCGCGCTCGATGACGATGAGCGCACCGGTCGCGGTTCTGGAAAGCTGGGAAACCGATTCCGAGATGATCGGGATCGCGCGGGTCCACTGTGCAATGACGTCCTCGTCCTCTCCGAAGGTCAGGCGGGAGAGCCTTGACGTTGTGGAGCCGAATTTTTCAAGCACTCTGCGGAGCTCCGGCTGGAACAGCACGATAATGGCGATCAGACCGACGCTCAGTGCCTTTCCGGAGATCAGGTGAATGACGCGCATTTTGATGAGTCCGCTGAGCAGGTAAACGCCGACCAGAATCAGGATGCCCTTCAGGAGCTGTCCGGCGCGGGTTTCGCGGACGAATTTGAGGATCGCGTAGATCAGGCAGGTCAGCAGTGCAATGTCCAGCACGTCGATCGGGCCGATGGAATGGAACACGTTGGAAAGCGCTGTAAAAAATCTGTCCAGAATACCGTTGTCGCCGAACATACACCTCACCCCTTTCTGTCAGTTGATCCGTTCCTTTGACATGCGCCGTATTCTTCCAAAGTATAGTATACCACATTTTGCTCATGATTTCAACCACTAATACGAATTTTTTTGTACGGCGGTGCGGAGCCCTGCTGCCGCTTGACTTTTCCGGAGAAATGTAGTATAATAGTGTGTGCGGAGCATGCCGCGATCAAACGGAAAGGAAATACCGCATGGAAACCAGAGTCGCAGTCATTGCGATCATCGTGCAGGACAGCAGCTCCGCCGTGAGCATCAACGCGCTGCTGCACGATTATGACAAGTATATCATCGGGCGCATGGGCGTCCCGTACCGCTGCAAGGGCATCAGCATCATCAACATTGCCATTGATGCGCCGCAGGATGCGATCAACCGCTTAGCCGGTGCGATCGGCAGACTGCCGGGCGTCAGTGCCAAAACAGTCTATGCCCCCGCAGCTGAAAACGAAACCTGAATCAAAACGCTTCTTCTGATGCCAAAACGCGGGCAACCGCCTTGCGGCAAAAGTCTGACGGCGGATGCACGTATATGTTTGTTTGCATACGGCAGCCCGATCTCACTGTCAGAGGAGGGCTGCCGTCTTTATTTCGGAGGATGTTATATGATCAAACTGGCGGTTTACGGCAAGGGCGGGATCGGCAAATCGACGATCTCTGCCAATCTATCCGCAGTATTTG
>JAFZBC010000247.1:0-6577 GCA_017561965.1 Oscillospiraceae bacterium | reverse complement strand
CTGCGCGCATAGGCGACCAGATCCTTGACCACCTGAAAATTCATCAGCGGTTCGCCGCCGAAGAAATCGACCTCCAGATTCCGGCGCGTACCGGAATTGGCAACCAGAAAATCCAGCGCCTGCTTGCCGACCTCAAAACTCATGATCGCACGCTCGCCGTGATATTTGCCCTGGCTTGCAAAGCAGTAGGAGCAGTTCAGATTGCAGGTGTGCGCAATATGCAGGCAGAGCGCCTTGACAACGCCCGCGGTCTTTTCCTTCAGTTTGCCCGCCATCGGTTCAAACGTATCCGGAGAGAACAGCTTTCCGGCGTCCTTCAGTGCCGTGATATCGTCATAGCATTCAGCAAGCTCCTCCGGGGTGATCTCCGGGTCGCTGCCGTATTTTTCCTGCATGGCCGCGATCACCGCATCCCGCGGATGATCCTCATACATCGCGATCATGTCATATGCAAGCGGATCGACAGTATGCACCGCGCCGGAGCAGACGTCCAGCACAATGTTGTAGCCGCCGAGCTGATACTGATGAATCATGTTATTCTCCTTTTTCTGCGGCGATCTCTGCCGCCATTCTCCTGACGGCATCCGCCATTTCCTCTGCACGTTCCACATGGACATAGTGCCCGCAGTCGCAGCGGTTGTTTTCCGCGGTTCCGTTTGTGTATTTGTCCGGCACGGAGCACCATTCTTCCGCATTTGCCGGAATGTAGCCGGTTGTGGTAAAGAATATCATCGGAATATCCGGCACAGGGCCTGCTTCAACCTTCGCCATATTCTGTCCGCCGGCCTCTGCCTCGTGAATCAGTGTTTTGTTACCGCGGTTCGCCTGAAACAGCGCACGGTAAACATCCTTTTCCTCATCGGTCAGCACAGATGACTCCAGCGCCGGAAAGGACTTATCGGGCGAGAATATCCGCCAGAATCCGAGATTGACTGTCCATGCCATTGCCTTGTCCAGCGGCGCATCCGAATTGAAATTGTTTGCATCATAGGAACCGGGGATTGCTGCGTCAGAAAAGACGATGCCGGTGATTTCCTCCGGATACTGCTGCGCCCAGTACAGCGCCTCCATGCCCGACGCCGAATGCGGACAGAGCAGGAACGGCCCTTCGATGCCTGCACCCGCGAGCGCCTGCCGCGTTTCGGAGAGCATTGTGTCAATATCCCGCGGAAGATCGGTTTCATCGCTGAATCCGTATCCGAATTTTTCCACAACAGCGATGCGGAAATCATCGGACAGCAGCCGGTAGAGCGGTCTGAAATCATAGATCGGAGATGCGGTCGCGTAGCCGGAGAGGAACACGACCGTCTGATCGCCCTCGCCTTCGCTGTAAACATACATCGTGCCGCCGTCGACCGTGACCGGCGTTCCGATCTTCTTTTCCCGCAGCGGTGCTTCCTTTTTCAGCATGGCACGGTGATAGAGGAAGATCCCGCCGACTGCCAGAATATCAATCAGCAGGAAAATGAGCAGCGCAATGCCGATGCGCTTCAGAACTTTTTTCATAAATGCAAATGCTCCTTATGAACTGTATTCCCGTCATAGACAGCAAACGCCGCCACAAACGGGCGGCATTTCGCTTGACTGGTGAAAGCATTACTTCTGCTTCTTGCTCTCGCACTGCTGATTTGCAATGCCGCAGCTGGTCTTGCATGCGGACTGGCAGGAAGTCTGGCACTCGCCGCAGCCGCCGTTCTTTGCGCTCTTGCAAAGATCGCGGGTTTCAATCGTCTGGATGTGACGCATGATTCTTTCCCTCCTTCGGTCAGAATGTCTGCGGAAAAACGCAGCATGAGCATGTCTGAACGTGCAGACACCGAAACTCGGTACTATTATAGCATACTTTTCCGCAGAAGTCAAGCGTTTTGAAAGCAGCGGCATTCGTGTTACCGCGGAATCTGCAAACCGTGCTGCCGGGCATATTCATCGACCGCTGCACAGTAGCACTGATAGGCCTGATACAGTGTGATGTCCTCGTCCGGATTCACGGCGGGATCCACCTTTGCGCGATCCCGCTTTTCAAGATAACCCGTGCCTTTGTCGTTGACGCAGACGCTTTTGCCGGAGGTCAGAAAAAATGTCAGCTGCGCACGGAGCTCGTAATACCGCCTTCTGTACGGTCCGCTGTGACGGCCGCGGTGTGACCGGACCAGTTCCTCGTCATGCGTATATTTGGCTTCTTCGATCTCGGTAAAGCGGATCTTTTTCCGGCGCAGCATCATCCGGATCTCAACAGAATCGCTGTTGATGATGATTTTTGCGCCGATGATCCGCTCCAGGATAAACAGAAATAAATAGATCACGCTCAGTACGAGAAGGACAATGAAAAGAACAAACAGGAACATTACGCGCTGCACATGATCCTCCATGGCGGATCCCATACCGGCGATAGCCAGAATGCCGCCGGTCATCATTGGTATGTACAGCAGCAGCGGAGCAACTCTTGGCCGAAACAGCTTTGAGATATGTCTGACCTTAAATTTCATGTTTTCCGCCTCCGTTCCTGTGATTATATTTGCAGCTTTGCTTACGCATGATTATACCATACAGAACAGTGGAAAGTCAATAATTTTTCTTGCATTTTCCTGCCGGATGTGATATAACCGGGCAGTGCCCGGCTCCAATTTTACTCCCATGTTTGCAAATTCAGAATGAAAAAACACTTCTCCCATTGAAATTTACGAAATAATATGATATAATAGAGCATAAGTTCCGAACAGGCAAAACAGACAGGAGATGCGTATGATAGAAGTTGATCTGAATGACCTCGGCCGCTTTTTCAAAAAGAGCGAGCTGATCCCCGCGATCTGCTATGAGGTCGATACGAAAACCGTGCTGATGCTCGCCTATATGAACGAGGAGAGCCTCCGCCGCACACTGGAAACCGGTTACACGTGGTTCTGGAGCCGTTCGCGGCAGGAATACTGGAACAAGGGCGCGACCTCCGGCCACCTGCAAAAGGTCGTTTCCGTCTATGCGGACTGCGACGATGACACGCTGCTGGTCAACGTCCGGCAGACAGGCGTCGCCTGCCACACCGGCAGTTACAGCTGCTTCTTCAAGGAGCTCTATACCGAAAACGATGAGGAGAATGAAAAATGACCGTGTATCAGGAGATTTTTGAAGTGATCAAGGCGCGCAAGGCTGCATTTGAGGCAGGCACCGCGCAGGAGAATTCCTACACCGCGTACCTGTTTGACAAGGGCGTGGACAAGATCTGCAAGAAGGTCGGCGAGGAAGCCACCGAAACCGTCATTGCCGCCAAGAACAACGATAACAGCGAGCTTGCAAACGAGATCAACGACCTGCTCTATCACGTCATGGTACTTGCGGCAAATCAGGGGCTCGACTGGGCAGACGTCGAAAAGGTGCTTGAGGAGCGCAACGAAAAAATCGGCAATCTCAAGCAGTTCCATCAGGTAGACAAGAACACCTGAATCAAAACAGTCACGATTCTGCCTCCTCCGGAATATATTGAACTGAGGATTCCGCAGACTGCACGCAACGCGCTGCACACGGAACTCCAATCTCAGTCCGGGAGGAATACATATGAGTGACATTCCGAATGCCGAGAGCATCAGCGCCGTGCCGGTGAAGCTCGACCGCGTGTTTGACAGCTGCAGCGATAAGGACTGCATCACGAATTTGCAGGTGATGCTGGATTCCGGCGGCGAGCTGCCGCCGCAGTTCACGTCCGTCAAGACGCGCTGCTGCACGATCGACAATATCTGCATGAGCGTGGAGCCGATCCCGTTCAACCGCGGATATTACACCGTGGACATCACCTATACCTTCGGGGTGGAGCTGCTGTGCTATACGCGCGCCTGTGACAGCCCCGCCGTGATGCGCGGAACGGCATCCGCATCCAAGAGCGTGATTCTGTACGGCAGCGAATCCAGTACCAAGACCTTTTTCAGCAGCGGCGCAAGAGTCGGAGAAACCAACGGCTGCTGCGAGGTCGTCAATCTGCCGACGGCAAGCTGTCAGTGCGTCGATCCGATCGCACTGGAAACGCGCATCTGCGTGCTCCCGCCGGTACAGCAGGATCCCTCTGAGCCGTCTGTGCCGCGCCGGACCGTCGTGCTGACGCTCGGCGTATTCTCAGTCGTGGAGCTGACGCGGCCCGTCACGATGACCGCGGCGGCCTATCCCTATAACGTACCGGCCAAGACCTGCTCGGCGGACACCGATTCGCCCTGCGAGATCTTCAACCGCATCTCATTCCCGACCGAGGAATTTGTGCCGTCCGCCGATGCGTTCCAGCAGCCGCCCTCAGCGGAATCACTGCGGTATGAGGGCTTCACCGGATGGCAGCCTGCATAAAAAACGGATCCGGCACGGGATCACCTGCTGACCGCAGTTCCCGTGCCGCATTTTATTATCAGCGAAAAGAGGTGCTGCATATGGCAAACCCGATCATCCGCACGGGACATATCAACCTGTTCGCGCAGTCTGACGTGACTTTGTATATGCTCCGCGGGGCAGAGGGCGATCTGCTCGTCGATACGGGCTTTTACATGAACCGCCGCAGCCTGCTGCAATGGATCGCGGATTATGACGTCAAATGGATTTTCCTGACACACGGGCATCCGGATCACGACTGGAATGCCGCGGTTGCCGCAAAGAAAACGGGCGCGAAGATCCTGCTGCACGAGGCGGACAGGGATCTGCCGCGCAATTTCAGGTCACAGCCGGTGCAGCCGACCGCAGAACGCTGGCGGTTCCGGAATCTGACGCAGAATCTCGGCGGCGCGCTCGTGAAAACGCCTGCGTATACGCCGGATATTCTGTTCGGGAATGCAGACGGCGAACTGCTCAGGGCATACGGCTTTGATGCAGAGGTCGTACACCTGCCCGGGCATACGCGCGGTTCGTCCGGCATTCTCTGCGGGGACGTGCTCTACTGCGGGGACGCATTTACGGCAATTTTCGGCAAGCCGGACATCACGCCGCATGCGACGGATCCGGCGCAGATGAATGCATCCCTGAGAAAAATCCTGGAAATCTGTCCGAAATGGCTGGCCTGCGGGCACGGCTTCCCGGTGAAAATGCGTGACGCAGAGCCGGTCATCCGTGCATATCTGCGGGAAAAAGGAGAAACCGCATGACAGCAGACACAAACCGGATCCGCCGCGCCGCTGCGGAAGATCTGCCGACAGTGCGGGCAATCACCCGGGAAACGATTGAAGCGGTTTATCCGCACTATTATCCCGCGGGGGCGGTCGCGTTTTTTCTTGCGCATCACAATGATGCGGCAATCGAAGCGGACATCGCCGAAAACCGCGTATATCTGTATATTTCCGATAACGGACAGGCCGTCGGGACGGTCACGGTCACAGAAAACGACATCGGCAGACTGTTCGTGCTGCCGGCGCATCAGGGACACGGATACGGCGGTGCGCTGCTCCGATTCGCAGAAAAGCTGATCGCACAGCAGTATGCGGAGGCGGTGCTGGATGCCTCCTTCGCGGCAAAGGCGATTTATCTCCGGCACGGCTGGCAGGAAACCGGCTGGCATCTGATTTCCTGCGAAAACGGCGACTATCTTTGCCATGATACAATGAAAAAGTGCGTATTAACGCAGTATCAGCGTGTAACCGTCACGACGGACGATTTCACCGCCGACGGCATTCAGCGGGGCGATTCCGGTTATATCACCGAGCTGTATGCGGATGCCTGCGAGGTCGAATTTTCCCGTCCCGACGGGACAACCTATGCACAGCGGGCGATCCCGTTTGCAGCCCTCAGACCGGTCAGTGAAACAGGAGGCGAACAGTATGACACATGATGAAGCGGCAAAGCGTGTCAGGGAACTGACAGAAGAGCTTCTCCGCATGGCGCATGAATATTATGATCTGGACGCGCCGAGCGCCGAGGATCACGAATACGACATGAAAATGCACGAACTGCGCGATCTGGAGGCGCAGTTTCCCGATCTGCTGGAGCCGGATTCCCCGACGCAGCGCGTACAGGGCGTGGCGTCCGGCAAATTTGAAAAGGTCACGCATACGGTACAGATGGCGAGCCTCCAGGACGTGTTCTCGTTTGAGGAGGTTGCAGCCTTTGTGCAGCGCATCCGCGAAAACGTCACAGATCCGGTCTTTACGGTCGAGCCGAAAATCGACGGACTTTCCGTGTCGCTGGAATACGAAAACGGCGTCCTGACGATCGGTTCCACGCGCGGCGACGGTTATGTCGGTGAGAATGTCACCGCAAATCTCAAAACGATCCGGAGCATTCCGCTGAAGCTGAAAAACGCGCCGCCTCTGCTTGAGGTGCGCGGCGAGGTCTATATGCCGCGGGCGTCGTTTGAGCGGCTGTCCGAGCAGCAGGAGGCCGCCGGAGAGGAGCCGTTCAAGAATCCGCGCAATGCGGCGGCGGGCTCGCTCCGGCAGAAGGATTCCGCTGTCACCGCCGCACGCAGGCTGGATATCTGGGTGTTCAATTTGCAGCGCATCGAGGGCGAAACGCTGACGACCCATGCGCAGACGATCGACCGCATCGGCGCGCTTGGTTTCCCGGTGATCCCCTACGCACTTTGCAGCACGACAGAGGAAATCCATGCGGAGATTGCACG